>CAZYDX010000016.1:0-27035 GCA_964646455.1 uncultured bacterium
GGGAAGAATTAATCAGATATCCTATGGATGCAGCATCAGCAATCATATCAACATGCAGGCCAATAACCGTAACTGGGAATGAAAGATACACGCAGGATATTTTTGAGAGAATTTTTAATGATAATCAAGTCTCAGAGCTAGATATTGGTATAATATTACAATCAATAAAAAATGGATCAAGTGAGAGCGAGTATTTTCATTTATTTGGAGACCCGGGAATGAAAATTTCTATACCATACAGATCATTTAATTCAATTAGTATTAATCCAGACACTTTACAAACACTTGGTAGAGCTTTTGTAAATATCAATCAAGAGATTATAAACAATAATGGAAGTGGGACAATTAAACTAAAAGATGCAGATAGAGATGTGACACGGACTTACAATATCGCCTCTACAGAACAAAGCATAACCTATACGCTTCCTGGTCCGACATTATTCAGAGGAAATTTTAATTTTTCAGGTTCACAATCTTCTATTCAATTGAGAGTTCCACAGGATATATCCTACTCAAATCTACCAGCAAAAGTATTAGTTTATATGCATAATAATGAAATAGATGCCATCAGTGCAATTAATCAAGTTTATCTAGTTGGTGGAGAGACTTCATTAGATAAAGATGGGCCGATAATAGAGTTTAAAACACAAAACGAAAGAATATTACGAAATGGAGATCACAAAGAACAAAATGAGGACCTTTTACTAAGCCTAACTGATCCACTTGGAATTAATTTAACAAAAGAACTTGGTCACTCAATAATTCTTGAGAATCTTTTAACAAATGAATCAACAAATATAACTGATGCTTTTTTTTACAATATTAACAGCATAACAGCAGGAGAAATTAATCTTAATAATTTTCTAGATTCAGGTATTGATATTAATATTAATATAAGTGTTTGGGATAACGCAAATAACCCATCTGAAAAAGAAATATATATTTATTCAAATAATGACACAAGACTCAAGTTATATAATGTATTTAATTTCCCAAATCCATTTAGTGATAAAACAAAATTTACATTTGAACTATCAGCTCCCGCAGAAATCAATATTTATATATATACAATAGGTGGGAAAAATATTAAACAAATTAAAAATAGAAATATGTCAATTGGTTTTCAATCAATTGAATGGGATGGACGAAGCGAATATGGTAAAATACTTGCTAATGGTGTTTATATTTACAAAATAAATGCTAAAAATAATGATTACAATATTTCACATATTGGCAGATGTGCAATATTTAACTAATGCCAAAATAACATGCCCCTATCTTCAAAAATAATTCTTGCTTCTAAATCACCAAGAAGGGAAAAAATTCTTGAACTAATTGGATTAAGTTTTATTATTTATCCGAGCAATATTCATGAACATTCGAATCTTGATATAAGCCCTGAAGATTTTGCTAAGTATTGGAGCAAAAAAAAAGCAAAATCAATAGCAAATGAGTATAAAGATAGTTTGATAATTGGCGCAGATACAATAGTCAACTTAAATGGCAAGATACTAGGAAAGCCGAAAGATAAGGAAGAAAGCTTTGGTATGTTAAAAACCATATCTGGTAAAACACATGAGGTTATTACTGGGATAACCATAATCCATAAAAAAATGAAAATTCTAAAAACTTTCAGTGAGATTACAAAAGTTTCTGTTAGAAATATCCCAGATAAAGATATACTCTATTATATTGAAAATTACCCTACTTTAGATAAAGCTGGTAGCTATGGGATTCAAGATTGGTTTTCTGTTTGGATAAAAAGAATAGATGGCTGCTACTATAATGTTATGGGTCTACCCTTATCTAAATTTTATAAGAATTATACTCAATTAAAAAAAGATTTAAATAAATGCTGAAGATAAACAAAAGATTTAGCATAAATATAAAAGAAATAAAATTTAAGATGATAAAATCATCTGGTCCAGGAGGACAAAATATTAATAAAAACGCTACTGCAATTAAACTAGAGTTTGATGTGCAGAAAAGTAAGTCTCTATCAAAAAATATAAAAAATATAATATTAAATACTCCAAATCAATATTTAACAAAAACAGGAAAAATAATTATTAATGCCAATAAATATAAATCACAAAATCGAAATAAATCTGAATCAATAGATCGACTAATTAAATATTTTAACTTTATCTTAAAAACTAAGAAAAAAAGAGTACGTACTAAACCAACTAAATCATCTATTGAAAAAAGACTAAATGAAAAAAAGAAGAATAGTTTAAAAAAAGCATTAAGGAGTAGTCAAAATCATGAAAAATACTAAACTTGCTCTAGTGAAGGTTAGCTCAGATTGTTAGATTTAAGTTAGTTTTATTATGGCACAATTTTATAAAGAATTACAAGAACTTAGAGTTTCAAAAGAAATTAGCTTGGAAGAGCTAGAAGCTAGAACAAAAATAAATATAAAATACCTAAAAGCAATAGAAGACGGAAATTTTGAAATTCTACCAATACCCTATCTAAGACTGTTTATAAGAGCATATGCTATTGAAATTGGTGGCGATTCGAAACGTGCGCTTGAGCAGCTTGACTCTTTTATTGGTCATTCAAAGCCTTTAATAAAGTCATCAACTAAAAAAAGTGAAAATAAAGAAAGGGAATCTTCTGCTAATAAAATAAATATTAGCTCCTTATTATCTGAATCTAACCTAAAATTACGACGCGATATTATTACAGTTACAATCCTATCAATCTTATTTATTTTTTCAATTTTCATTATAAAAAAAATATTTTCAAAGGAGACTGAATATCCAAATATAATTTCAAAAAATATTAATATTAGAAAAGTTGAATTAATATCCGAAGAAGATTTAATAACAAACTATACTAAAGATAAGTATATAGAACAATCGTTATCGATAGAGCCTCCATTTTTTTTAACTATATCGGCAAATAATGATATAGGTATACATATAGAACAAGATACTCTAAAGCCATATATTAGGTATCTTAACCCTGGCACCGAAATTCATATTGAGGGCTTTGTTTCTAAAGCAGAACTACTTTTCACAAATACAAATAAAATTAAAATAAGATTAAATGGATTGGAATTAACTCAAATTAAAAATCATCCTCATCCATTAAGATTGATTATTAAATCATCTCCAACTAGCTTTAATGCAAGTCTTTATAAACCAATATAACTAAATAAACCTCCTCTCCCTTTCAAAGCTCATTATAATTAAGAGTCAATATTTTTCTGGCTATAATAAATATGTTATTTACCAGCGATTGCACTCATTAGTTAATGTGAAATAATTATTGATATATATTCCCTAATTATTTAACATTATGGTGAATTGTGGGTAATTATCCCTACATTTCAATAAAACATGACGTTGAACAAAAATACTTTTACAGGCGAGTATAAATACTCGATAGATTCTAAAGGAAGAATAAATATTCCTGCAAAATTCAGGCAATCACTATCTAAAAAGAATCAAAACACTTTTGTTGCTACAAGAGGACAAGATCCTTGTATCTGGATATATCCACTAACAGAATGGAAAAAAATTGAAGATGAACTAAGAAATTTATCTTCAGCTTCAGGAGTTCACAGGACTTTTGTTCGGCAGATTTCTAGATCTGCCACCCCTTCCACATGCGATAAACAGGGGCGGATTATGATTAATCCGTCCCTGATATCCTACTCGAGCCTCAATAGAGATGTATTAATAATTGGAATGATAAATAAGATTGAAATCTGGAACCCAGATATTCTTGAAAAAGTTGACAATAATAACATAACTAACGATCCAAGTGAGTTTAATGCTTTATCAGATAAAATTGTTATATAATTTAGAGGAATGTCGATTCAAATACATCCGATCCATACTCCTGTAATGCCTGAAGAAGTCATCTCTTTAATGGATATAAATCCTAAAGGAAAATATGTAGATGGAACTTGTGGTCTAGGTGGACACTCAAGACTCATTCAAAAAAAACTATCTAAAGAAGGGCTTCTAATAGCTCTAGACCTTGATCAAGAAGCTATTGAAAAGTGTAAAAATTCACTTGATAGAAAAAAATCGAAATTGCATTTCGAAAAAAGCTCATACTCTAACTTACCAATTATTTTAAATAACCTTGGAATTAAAAAAATAGATGGGATTTTATTGGACCTTGGTCTTTCATCAATGCAACTTGATTCATTAGATAGAGGGTTCAGCTATACAAAAGACTCCTTTCTGGATATGAGATTTGACAAAGATGCTCCGGTTAGTGCAGCAGATATATTAAATAAATCTTCAGAGGCTGAATTGGCAGATATTATTTATAAATATGGTGAAGAAAGAAGATCTCGTTCCATAGCATCAAGAATAATTAAAACAAGGCCCATTACAAATGTTCAAGATTTGGTTAATGCTATTAAAAAGTCAACTCCTCCTTATAAGAGGAATAAAACGATGGCAAGAGTATTCCAATCATTTAGAATTGTGGTAAATAAAGAATTAGAAAAATTGTCAGAATTTTTATCAAAATATATTGAATATCTTGAAAAAGGGGGAAAAATAATAATTATAAGTTTTCATTCACTTGAGGATAGACTAGTAAAACGAAATTTCAAAGATTATAATAAAAGTGGCTTATTGAAAATATTAACAAAAAAACCTATGGTCGCAACTGATATGGAACGAAGTACAAATAGCAGATCCAAAAGTGCAAAACTGAGGTGCGCCGAAAAAACATGATGAGAACTAGAAAAAGAAGGTCGATTAAAAATGGGAATTTAATGCAGGGTCTATTGTTCTTTTTTTGCACTGTTGGTACTATTCTATGTCTAATATTTTATCTTTGGGTTTTTAAAGAAATTGACGAGTCGCTGCTTGCAATCGAAATCCAAGAAACTACAGCAAGAGAATTAAAAAATGAGATCGATGAAATAAAAAACAAAATAGAAAAACTCAGTAGGTCAGATATCATTACTTCTAGAGCACGAAAAGAACTAGGAATGGAAATGGCGGAGCCAGAGACACTTAACGTAGCAATAAATAAATATAAGGCAAGTGATCTTTGACTAAATCCTACATAAAGTACAGATCTCGAATAGGAGTAATTGTCTCAGCAGTTATTCTATTTTGGATAGTACTTTGTGTGCGGTTATTTAGTATTCAAGTTTTTCATGGTAAAGAACATCGAGTCAAGCTCATTGCTCAATCTCACAGGAAAGAATCTATCCCAGCTGAAAGAGGAAGCATATTCGATAGAAACAATGATGCGCTAACAAGAAATATTGCCCACTATACTATCAGTGTTAATCCATCAAATGTCATGGATAAAATCATATTAGCAAAAGAATTGCAAAAAATTACTGGTAAAACTTTTGCGTATTACATGGACAAACTTAATTCAAAAAGAAATTTTGAGTTTCTAGAAAGGAATATTAAAAATAATATTTTTGAAAATAAAAAACTGACTTCAATTAAAGGGATACATATAAGTAAACACTATAGAAGAGCTTACCCACATGGCTCTATAGCTGGACAAATTTTAGGATATACTGATACTGATGACAAAGGTATATCGGGAATTGAAAAGGATTATGATAGGTTTTTATCGGGAACGCCAGGTCAAGTAATTAAGAGTAAAGGTTGGAAAGGTAAATATCAATCTAGAAGCGGGCTTCCTTATAATCCGGCAATCAATGGAGACGATGTAAAGCTAACAATAGATTTAAATTATCAAAGTATACTTCAGGAAGAACTAAAAAGAAGAAAAAAAGAAACGAACTCAAAGTCTGCAATGGGAATCATTATGAATCCTCAAACAGGTGCTATACTCGCAATGACGTCTATACCAGATTTTGATAATAATTATTTTTCTAATTATAAGTTAGATAATCATCACTGTCGTGCTATTACAGATCAATTTGAGCCTGGGTCTACCTTCAAAATCGTTGCCGCGGTTGCAGCATTAGCAGAATACAAAATTAATCTTTTAGATGAATTTAACTGCGAAAATGGGGTTTTTGATTATTTTGGTTCTGAGATAGAAGATCATGAAGCGTATGACCAATTAACTCTCTCTCAAATAATTAAACATTCAAGTAACATAGGAATAATTAAGATTGCAGAAAAAATTGGAAGTAAAACATTATATAAATATGCCAGAATTTTTGGATTTGGATTATCGACAAACTTAGGTCTTAATGGAGAAACATCAGGTCTATTAAAACCTGAAAATAATTGGAGCAGAATTTCTGTGGGGCAAATATCAATGGGTCACGAGGTTGCGGTAAGCACACTACAATTAGCGACTGCCTTTTCTGCCATTGCCAATGATGGCTACCTAGTAAAGCCATATATAGTGGAACAAATAGTTGGAAAAAATAATAAAATTATATTAAAAACTAATGTGCAAATTAAAAGAAAAATTGCTGATGAAAATATTATGGGTGATATAAAGCAAATGCTAAGGAAAGTAGTGACAAGTGGTACTGGAATTGAGGCAGATATTACGGGGTGGGAAATAGCTGGTAAAACCGGCACAGCGCAAAAATACATTGATGGAAAATATTCGAATGAACATTTTATATCAAATTTTGTTGGTTTTTTTCCTGTAAGTAATCCACAAATATTATCAGCAATAATCCTTGATGAGCCAGATAGTCCTATGCACTGGGGGGGGCAGGGTGCTGCTATTGCATTTAAAAGGGTCGCTCAAAGAATAATTAATATGGATGATAAAATAAGGCCACCTGCAAAAAAACAAGAAAAAAATATAGCTAATGAATATTTAGTTTCAATTAAAAAGCCACAAAAAGATATCCCTCGAGTGCCTATTCAACTTAGCACTATAAATATAAAAAGTGGTATTAAAGTACCTGATGTCCACGGAAAAAGCTTAAAAAAGGCAATTAATATAATATCTAGTGCTGGTTTGATACCAAAGATCGAAGGCTCTGGTTCAGTAATATCACAAAATCCAAGTCCTGGTACTATATTATATAAAAAAGCTGTTTGTATGTTGAAATTAAGATGAAGACTACTTTATTTAAATTAGTTGAGGATCTCGTTATTGCTAAAAATAGTTATAAAGAAATCAATATTTCTGGAATTAAAACAAATTCAGATAAAGTAATACCTGGAGATTTATTTATAGCTGTCCCGGGGCAAAATTATGATGGGCATGATTTTATTGATCAGGCAATTTCTAATGGTGCTAATGCTGTGATAACTAATGGCAGAGATATGAATATTTCCCCAATACCGCAGATAAAAGTAGCAAATCCAAGGAAAGCAGTCTCCCAGATATCTTCAAAATTATTTGGCAACCCATCAGAAGATTTGATAGTTATTGGCATAACCGGAACCAATGGTAAAACAACAACAGCATATTTAACAGCAGAAGCTTTAAAAAATGCTGGTTTCAAAACTGCCCAAATCGGTACAACTGGAGTAATTGCAGAAGGTTTCTCTCACGATAAAACACTTACAACTCCAGATGCATTTACTCTTCAAAATTTATTTTACAGATTTAAAACTCAGGGCTTTACACACGTGGTAATGGAAGTCTCATCTCACGCTTTAGATCAATATAGGGTGACAGATATAAAATTTAATATAGCAGTATTTACAAATTTGACACCAGAGCACCTAGACTATCACAAAACTATGGAATCATATTACCAGGCTAAATCACGCTTATTTAAAATGTTAGACTTAGACGGTCTGGCCATAATTAATGCAGATGACTTAAATGGAAAAAGGCTAGTGTCTGAAACAGTCGCCCCTACACTATTTTTTTCTAAAAATAATAAAGATGCAATACATTTTTCTAAATCTGATATAACCCTAGATGGCATTAAAGGATTAATAAATGCTGGAAAATCTCGTTACAATATTAATTCAAAAATGATTGGAGAATATAATCAGGAAAATATACTTACAGCAGTTGCGATATTACATTCTTTAAGTCTGGAAAAAGAAAAGATTTCACAAAGTATTAATTATTGTAAACAAATACCAGGCAGATTAGAAACCTATAAGCTATCAACGGGTGCTAAAGCAATAATTGACTATGCACATACACCTGACGCCTATGAAAAAGTTTTAGGCACACTACGTGAGTTATTAGAAAATAAATACAATCTATATGTTGTTTTTGGAGCTGGTGGAGAAAGAGACAAAAGAAATAGGCCAAAAATGGCCAAAATAGCTGAATTATTTTCTGATAATTGTTTTATTACACCCGATAACCCTAGAAATGAAGATATTAGAAATATCAACAAGGATATTATCTCTGGGTTTACGAGACGGTGTTATCAAATATTTAACGATAGAGCAGAAGGCATAAAAGCAGCCTTTCATTTAGCTAAGAAAAATGATATCGTTGCTATACTTGGAAAGGGTCGAGAAGAGTACCAAGATATTGCAGGTGAAAAAATATTTTATTCTGATCAAGAAATTATAAGAGATTGGCAGTGAGAATTAGTTTAAATAATTCAAAAGAATTTTCTAGGACCATTAAAAAGATAACAAATGAAATATTAATAAATCCAATAACAGGGATCACTACTGATAGCAGAGATTGCAAATCTGGCGATTTGTTTATAGCATTATTAGGAGAACATAGTAATGGGCATCATTATTTGTCTGAAGTAGATGATATGAATGCATCTGCAGTTCTAATAAGCGAACCAAATTCTAATCAAAAACTAAAAGCTCAACAAATTATTGTTGAAGATACAAGAAAAACACTTGGTCTTATTGCAAATAATTGGCGTAATAATTTTGATTTACCTGTTATTGCAATTACTGGATCAAATGGAAAAACATCTACAAAAGAATTATTGTATCATGTATTAAAAAATGATTTGAATGTGCATACAACAGAGGGGAATTATAATACTTCTATTGGTGTCCCTTTATCTTTATTAACAATCAAAAAGAACCACGACATATCAATCGTAGAAATGGGGGCAAATCAACCTGGTGATATTAAATATCTTTGTGAAATTGCTAATCCAACACATGGGCTAATAACAAACATTTCATCCGCACATTTAGAAGGTTTCCAATCTATCGAAAAAATAACAGAGACAAAAGGTGCCTTATTCCATCACCTTAGAAATGGAACATCATTCATTAACTATGCTGATAATAGAGTAAAATCAATTAACCCCAGCGGAGAAAAAGTAACTTATGGCCTGAACGCGGAATGTGATTACCCTGCTGATATTCATCATGATGAAGATGGTTCTATTGTATTAACAATTGACGCTAAAGAAATTATAACAAAATCAAAAAATCTTTCATTTGCAAAAAATATTATTGCCGTTTCAGCAGTGTGTGCAACAATCGGGATCGATTGGAAAATTTTACAGGAAAAAATATTGACATTTAACCCGCCAAAAGGCAGGTGTAAAGTCTTAACATTTAATTCAATAACTGTAGTTGACGATACCTATAATGCAAATCTTGAATCTTGTATTGCAGCAATAGATTATTTAATAGCGTTTTCTGGTTCTGGTAGGAATATTCTGGTTTTAGGCGACATGCTAGAATTGGGAAGTGCTTCAATAAAACAGCATAAAAAATTAGGATTAAAATGTTCTCAGGCAAAGGTTGATGCTGTATTTACAATCGGCACTGAAACTTCGTCAACTCAATCTTCAATAAATGACGTACCTATTAATCTGCACTACAATAATTCAGATGAACTCATTAAATCATTGAAATCTCACCTGCAAGACAATGATAAAATCCTAATTAAAGGGTCTAGAGGAATGAAAATGGAAAAAATAATTTCAGGAGTTTTTGAAACATAATGTTATATAACTATTTTTTATCATTAAAAGATTCTTTTAGCATTTTCAACCTGTTTGAGTATATAACATTCCGATCAGCGATATCCGCGATCACAGCGCTTATAATTTCATTTATAATTGGTCCGTATTTAATCAAAAAACTAAAAAAGCATCAAATTGGTGAAGAAATTCGAAGTAATGGACCAAAAACACATTTAGTTAAAAAGGGCACGCCTACTATGGGAGGAGTGATTATAATAATAGCTGCGCTCCTCCCTACCCTTCTATTTTCAAATTTAAGCAACACAATGGTGCTAATTGTTATAGCTGCAACAATATGGATGGGTGTAATTGGATTTGTAGATGACTATATGAAAGTAATTAAGAAAATAGAGAAAGGTATGGTAGCTCGCTATAAAATGATTGGACAGGTTTCACTTGGTATAATAATTGGTTATTGGGTGGCCAATAGTAATGATTTTATTGGGTTCAATACAAAGACCACAGTACCTTTTTTAAAGAATATTGAACTAGACTTTGGTATAATATATCCTTTGTTAGTTATAATTGTTATCACCGCCACATCAAATGCTGTGAATCTTACAGATGGACTTGATGGACTTGCCATTGGACTATTGGCCATTTGTTTTTCTGTTTTTGCGGCAATTTCTTACATAACAGGCAGAACCGATTTCTCTGACTATTTAAATATATTATATTTACCTGGGGCAGGCGAGCTAAGTATTTTTTCTAGTGCTATGGTAGGAGCTTGCTTAGGGTTTCTTTGGTTTAATAGTTCTCCAGCGGAAATATTTATGGGAGACACGGGGTCTTTATCTACAGGTGCTGCACTAGGAACACTGGCTATTTTATTGAAAAAAGAATTATTGCTATTCATTATAGGCGGTGTTTTTGTTTTTGAAACAATATCTGTGATCATTCAAGTAATATTCTATAGATATACAAAAAGTAAATACGGTAAGGGAAAGAGGTTTTTTAATATGGCTCCCATTCATCACCATTATGAATTAGCAGGAATAAATGAAAGTAAAATTGTCGTTAGGTTTTGGATAGTGGGGATTCTATTAGCCTTATTTTCATTGGCAACATTTAAAATACGATAGAAATGAACTTAGAGATTTGTAAAAAAAATATAAGTGGTATTAAGCTAACTATTATCGGATTAAGAAAAAGTGGTTACGCAGCTGCAGTTTTGGGGCATGAATTAGGTGCAAGTATATTCGTAAGTGAATTAAATAGTGACCCAGAAATAATTTCTAATAAAAATAAATTAATTAAAAAAAATATTGTCGTTGAGATTGGTGAACATTCAGATTTGGTCTATGAGGCTGATTTTTGGGTTATTTCTCCAGGTGTTCCTAATGATATAGATATTATAAATAAAGCTACAAGGTTAAAAATACCAATTATTGGAGAGATTGAATTTGCTAGCAGATTTACACAGTATCCTATCATTGCAGTAACTGGATCAAATGGTAAGACAACCACTGTAAGTATTTTGCATTCAATGCTAAAAAATGGTGGGTTTAATCCAATACTTGCTGGAAATATTGGAACTCCTTTCTCTGAAAAAGTAAAAGAAGAAATAAAAAACCCAAAATTAGGAGATGTTTATATTTTAGAAATATCGAGCTTCCAGTTAGAGTTTATAGATCAGTTTAGACCAATGATTTCTTTATATCTCAACATTTCGCCTGATCACTTAGATCGTCATAAGAGCATGAAAAGATATATAAAAATGAAACTAAAAATGATTGAGAATCATGGTAAAAATGATACTGTTATTTATAATATAGATGACCCAGTACTTAAAAAATCTTTTAATAATTATAAAATGAAAAAAGTTCCATTTAGCATATTAGAAAAGACACCATATTTTAGAGTAAATGAAAAAAATATATACGATAACAATGAAAATTCATTTGTTTTTATTGGTGATATTATTTTAAAAGGTAAACATAATCTATCTAATATGGTTGCATCTGCGACTGTAGCAAAAATAATGAACGTGGATGATGTAATAATAAAAAATACTATGGAAAATTTTAAAGGTATTGTCCACCGTCTTCAAATAATAGATAAAATTAATCAAGTCACCTATATAAATGATTCTAAGGCAACTAATATTAATTCGGTTATAGTTGCAATCAATAGTTTTAATAGTCCCATTATTCTTTTATTGGGTGGAAAAAATAAAAATTCAGATTTTCGGCTACTTCTTCCGCATACCAAACGTCATGTAAAGCACATAGTATCTTATGGAGAAGCCGGAGGGGAGATCGCTGCCGCCATTGGGGATGCGGTAAGACTCAATTGTGTAAGCAGTCTTAATCAAGCGGTAGCATCTGCCCGTAATCTAGCCAATCCCGGTGATATAGTCCTTATGTCTCCGGGTTGTGCTAGTTTTGATCAATTCAATAATTTTGAAGAACGTGGTGAAAAATTCATTGAATTAGTAAATGATATGAAAGTAAAAGTATGCGACTAAACATCTCAATTCAAAATTATGATAAACCTTTATTATTCTCTATTCTTGTCCTCTGCGCATTTGGGACAATTATGCTATACAGTGCTAGTTGGAATGAATCATATATTCGATCAGGAGGATTGACAGATTCATTATTCTTAAAAAGCCATTTAGCAAGGGTGTTTCTAGGTTTTTTATCTTTGTTTACTTTTCTTATTATTGATTATAGAAATATAAAAACTATAGCTCCATATTTCTTAATAGTTTCCTTAGGGTTATTAATTATAACAAAAGGATACTATCTTATAAATGGAATCATTAGTCCTGCTAGATGGTTAAACTTAGGTATTATTTCGATCCAGACTTCTGATGTTGCTCGATTATCACTTATAATTTTTCTGGCATACTATTTAGATGAAATAAAATTACGTATAAAAAACTTATACGATGGTTTCTTACCATGTATTGTTGCTATAAGTATAATGATGGCATTTGTAGTTATTCAGCCAGATTTTAGCTCTGCATTTATGATAGGAGCTATTGGAATTACAATGATATTTATAGCTGGAGCAAAAATATTGCATTTAGCCTTTTCAATTGTAATTGGCATTTTATTAAGCATACCAATTATTTATTTTAAACCTTATAGGCTAGCAAGAATTCTCTCTTTTTTTGATAAAACTGATATTCAAGAAAACGGATATCAGGCGCATCAAGCATTACTTAGTCTGGGAAACGGTGGCTTATTGGGAGTTGGGTTAGGGAATAGCACAGAAAAGAACCACCTCCTCCCTACGCCACATACTGATTTTATTTTTTCTATAATTGGAGAAGAGCTAGGGCTTTTAAGAGGCACGCTCCCTCTTTTGTTTGCTTTTTTATATATTTTTTACAGAGGTTTAAAAATTTCACAAAAATGTACAGATCCGTTTGGAATATTTTTGACTTTAGGAATTTGCATAAATCTAGTTTTTTATGCATTCGTGAATGCAGCTGTCGCGACTGGACTATTCCCTGTTACTGGATTACCCATGCCTATGATCAGCTATGGTGGGTCTGGATTGCTGGTAAATATGGTTATGGTTGGTATTCTCCTAAATATTAGTCAAGCAAAACGAAGTATTAACAGTGGGGAAAGCTGGAGTAATCTTTATTTTGGATAACTACAAAATCATTATAGCTGGAGGCGGTACTGGTGGACATCTATTTCCTGCAATTGCAATTGGTGAGGAAATAAAAGAACGCATACCAAATGCTCAAATTCATTTTGTAGGATCAAATTTTGGTTTGGAAGCAAAAGTCTATCCTGTAAAAGACTTGCTACATACGCTCTTACCAATAAAAGGATTACAGAGAGGTTTTAGTATTGATAGTTTTTTAAAAAACTTATTGCTCCCTTATAGATTAATAAAATCAATATTAAAGCTTAGAAAACTTTTTAAAGAATTTTCCCCACAATTAGTAATTGGGACTGGTGGATATGCTAGTGCTATCCCTCTATTAATAGCTACAAGGCAAAAACCTTCAGTGCCAATTGTATTACAAGAACAAAATTCTTACCCTGGTCTAACTACAAGATGGTTTGCAAAAAAAGCAAATTTAATTTGCTCTGCATTTAATTTCGATAACAAAATTATAAAGAAAAGAGTGATCTTAACAGGAAACCCAATTAGAAATAATATTATTGATGGAGATAGGTCATTAGCTTTAAAAGAGTATTATCTAATTGAAGACAAAAAGACAATCTTTGTTTTTGGTGGCAGTCAGGGCTCAGCCTTTTTAAATAAATCAATAGCGAGAATTATAAAAAGTTTTGATTACAATGCCTTGCAAGTTCTATGGCAAACTGGTGATAAAGAATATAAAAAATATAAAAAGTTTGGTAATAACACGGTAAAAGTAGTTCCATTTATAAATGACATGGCTAGTGCTTACGCTTTGTCTGATCTAGTCGTCTGCCGTAGCGGTGCTCTTACATTATCAGAAATTTCAATCTGTGGTAAACCTAGTATATTGATACCATTTTCTGCTGCTGCTGGAAATCATCAACTAAAAAATGCTAAAACATTATTCGATGCTGGTGCGGCAATCCTATTAGAAGAAAGAGATTTAACCAAGAATAAATTATTAATGTCAATTACACAGTTGATATCTAACAAAAACCTATTAAATAAAATGTCTACTGCATCAAAAAATTTAGGAAAACCAAATGCTACAAAAAGTATAGTTGATAATATAATGGAAATCAAATCAAATGTTTAAAAAAGTAAACCATATTCATTTTATAGGCATTGGTGGTATTGGTATGAGTGGGATCGCTGAACTACTTTTGAATTTAGGTTTTAATATTACAGGGTCTGATATACATCATTCCGAAAATGTAAGGAGGCTAGAAAAATTTGGTATAAAAATTTCAATAGGGCACAATGAAAAAAATGTTAACAATGCTGACGCAATAGTTTATTCTAGTGCTGTCCCATCTAATAATCCCGAGGTTCTTGCAGCTAAAAATAAATTTATACCCGTTATTAGACGTGCTGAAATGCTAGCAGAATTAATTAGTCTAAAAAAAACTAGTATTGCTGTAGGAGGCACTCATGGGAAAACGTCCACATCATCAATGATTGGTATGTTACTTGAAAAATCCGGATATGATCCTACCTTAATCGTAGGAGGATTAGTTAGTAATCTAAATACCAATGTAAAGCTTGGTTCGGGTGAAATAGTGGTAGTCGAGGCAGATGAATTTGATAGAAGCTTTTTAGCTCTGAAACCAACAATCGCTATTATTACAAACTTAGAATTAGAACATACTGATTGCTATAAAGATTTAAATGACCTAAAAAAATCATTTTTGCAATTTTGCCAATCAGTTCCATTTTATGGCCAAGTAATATTATGTGCTGATTCCAAACCATTGATGAGCATAACCGGTAAAATAAAAAAACCTATGGTTACATATGGATTATCAGAAAATGCAGACTTTTGTGCTAAAAATATTATATATAATAAAAATAAATCAGAGTATGATCTTTTTCATAAGCAAAATAACCTAGGAAAAATAAAAATCAATGTTCCTGGGAAGCATAACATATTGAATTCTCTAGCTGCTCTAACTTTAGGCATAGAATTAGATATACCGATAGAAAATTTGAAAAATGGAATTAATAGTTACATGGGTGTTAGAAGAAGATTTGAGATAAAAAAAAATAAATACAAGATGATTATTGTTGATGATTATGCTCATCACCCCACAGAAGTTTTAGCAACTATTAATGCTGCAAAAAATGGATGGAATAAAAAATTGGTATCAGTTTTTCAGCCTCATCTTTTTAGTAGAACAAGAGATTTTTATAGAGAATTTGCAAAATCACTATTTATTTCCGATTATATTATCATAACAGATATTTATCCAGCCAGAGAAAAACCAATAAAAGGAATAACCTCAAATTTAATAATTGATGAGTTAAAGCAACTTGGCCATAGTAAAACCCACTACCTTAATGACCTAGAAAAACTAAATCAATTATTAGACACTATTGTTACTCCAGATGATATGGTTATTACAATGGGTGCTGGAAATATTTGGAGATATAATAATAATTATAATCAACACATAAACAAAAAAAGTCATTTTTAAACGTACATGCTTATATCTGAAATGAAAAATATTACAAAGGGAACAGTTTTATATAATGAACTGATGTCGAAACACACTTCCTACGGGATAGGTGGAAAAGTTATAGCATATATAAGACCACTTGATAGATATGAATTAATTAAAATTATAGAATTAATAAATAACAATAACTTAGAATATTATTTTGTAGGATCCGGATCTAATCTTCTTGTAAATGATAAAAAAATTAATGCTTATATGATTACACCTGCGAAAGCTTTAAAATCATTTAGTATCGAAAAAAATGTTATTACGGCTGAATCTGGTGTTATGCTTGGAAAAATCGTAAAAGAATCTATAAAACATAATTTAACAGGCCTTGAAAGTCTTGTCGGAGTCCCAGGGACACTTGGTGGCGCACTAATGATGAACGCAGGGGCATGGGGAGCAGAAATATCAAATTATTTAGTCTCAGCAGAAGTGATTTCTAGTAGTGGTAAAATAAAAACATTATATCCAGAAGATATTGAATTTAATTATAGATATTCATCATTTAAGTCAAACGAATTTATCTTATCTGCAAAATTCAAATTAAATAAAGCTAGTACGGAAGAAATTAAAACCAAAAAACTCATTGCTAGCAAAGGTAGAATCAGTACCCAGCCACTAAAAATCAGATCAGCAGGCAGTGTATTTAAAAACCCACATGCAAAGTTAGCAGCTGGTCTTCTAATTGATAAGGTTGGCTTAAAAGGTACGCGGCGCGGAGGCGCAGAAATTTCTGAACACCATGCAAACTTCTTTGTTAATCATGGAAATGCAAAAGCAGCTGATATTGCTAGCCTCATAAGACTAAGTAGAAAAAAAATTTATGAAAAATTTGGCATAATGCTTGAGCTTGAAATAAAAACAATAGGATTTAATAAAACAGAACTTTATCCGTATGCTTAAGAAAAAATATATCTATAGATTAAAAGTAGTAATCATTTGTTCCTCAATAATATCTTCTGTTATTTTCGTTTTGTGGTTTTCAATTTTTTGGGCCAAAAATAAATACACAATTAATGACACAATTATAACAATTAATGGTGCGTCAGTGTTAAATGAAACTACGTACATAGAATATCTACAAGACATGGGTATTGACTCTATTAATATAAAATCAAATTTTATTTTAGAGTCATTATATAATCATCCATATATAGCTGCTGCTAGACTTAGCCATAGGTATCCTAATAAAATAATAATAGATATTAGTGAGAGAATGCCATTTGCTATGTTAAATAAAGATCCAATGATAATGTTGGATCAAGAATGCTATGTTCTCCCACGTATTGAAAATATTGGTGATTATAATATTCCTACTTTATCTAAGTATAACAATGCGCCTGAGCTTTACCCAATTGGTAAACAATCTCTATCTATTAAAATAAAAGAGACAATTTTTTGGTTAAAAAAATTAAATACTGAACACCCTGATCTATATAATAAAATATCTGAGATTGCACTTGAGAGCGGAGATGAGATTATTTTAATACTTGAAGAGTATCCTACGAAAATAATGCTAGGAAAAAACAATACTTTTCGAAAATTAGAAATTTTAAAAAACTTTGAAAAAACCTTAGAAAAAAAGAAAAAAATTACTGACTATGCATATCTTGATATGAGGTATGATAATCAAATAATAGCAAAAGAATAATAATGAATAATATTAAAAATGGATCTGACTATAATTTAGTTGCTGGTATTGATATTGGCTCAGAAAATATATTTGTTTCTATCGGACATCTAGTTCCAGAAACCTCAAAAATTAAGTTATTAGGTTTAGGTAAATGCTCCGTAAAAGATAGTTTTAACAAAGGAGCTATTACAAATAGAAATCAGTTAATTGAACAGTTAGAATTTGCAATAACTGAAGCAGAAATCATGGCAGATAAAAAAATTAGTAGCGCATATATGTCGCTCACTGGTGATCACATTAGATGTATGAATACCCAAGGTGCTATTGCATTAAATAGAAATAAGACCAATGGCACCATTGAAAATAATTCAATTACTCAAAAAGATATTTATAGAGTGTTGGAACTGACACAGGGTATTGCCCTCCCCCCAGATAGAGATATTCTACATACTATACCTCAAGAATTTATTGTTGATACGCTAGAAAAAATTGATAATCCAATTGGGTTGTCAGGAAGAAGATTAGAGGGCCATGTTCATCTTGTTACTGCTGCAACTACAGCAATGAAAAACCTAGTGGAATCAGCTGAGGAAATTGGAATCAATATTAATGGCCTAGTCTTCAAACCGCTTGCTGCAGCTGCTTCGACATTAACAAAAGATGAAATTAAACTAGGCGTCTCTCTAATAGATATTGGTTCTACAACAACAAACGTAGCCGTATTTAATGATGGAGCTGTCCGGCATTCTGCGGTAATTCCAATCGGTTCAGCTAGTATCACTAATGATATTGCTGTTATGCTTAGAATAAGTATTGAAAAAGCTGAAAAAATTAAAATTAAATATGCTTCTGCCATCGCTTCTCTATCCTCTGAAAAATTAGATTTTGAATTTGATTCAGATGATGATAGCCAAACTATATCAGAGAATGAACTATCAAAATACGTAGAAGCACGAATGGAAGAAATATTCCAACTTGCTCAAAATGAAATTAATAGATCTGGAATAAATAACAATTTGACATATGGAGCTGTTCTTACTGGTGGTGGTTCACAACTAAGGAATATTATTCCACTTGCTAAAGAATTACTAGATATGCCAATAAGACTAGGTAAACCAATAATCAATATCCAAGGAAATAAAGATTTTGCTGATAAACCTGTTCATTCAACATTACTAGGATTGTTATTATGGCCATTTTATTCTAACGAGCAAAAAACTTCACAATTAAATACTATGCCCTGGATAGAAAATATAAAACAGGTTATTAAAAAAATTTTTTAATCCACAAACCAAAGGAGAATAAATATGTTATTCGAATTCGATAGTTTATCTGAACAAAAAGCAAATCTCAAAGTTGTTGGGGTTGGAGGTGCTGGAGGAAATGCGGTAAACCGCATGATTACAGCTGGAATGGTAGGAGTTGATTTCATTGCTATAAATACTGATGCTCAAGACCTAGAAAACAATCCAGCTGAACACAAGATACAGATTGGTAAAAACTTAACAAAAGGCCTAGGTGCTGGTGCAAATTCTAATGTTGGTAAGAATGCCGCAGAAGCAGACAGTGAGGTTATATATAATCTACTTGAAGGTGCTGATATGGCATTTATAACAGGCGGAATGGGAGGTGGTACTGGTACAGGTGCAGCTCCTATGGTAGCTCAAATATCAAGGGAATTAGGTATTCTAACTGTAGGAATTGTAACTATACCTTTCAAATTTGAAGGACCAAAGAGATATAATAGAGCATTAGAAGGAATAGCAGAGATGAAAAAATCATGTGATACTCTTATCGCAATTCCAAATCAAAAGCTATTATCTGTTGTAGATAAATCTACAACTCTGCCTGAAGCTTTTCAAATGGCTGATGGGATACTGCATCAAGCAGCAAAAGGTATATCAGACTTAATTAACGTTCATGGAATGATAAACTTAGATTTCGCCGATGTAGAGACTATTATGAAAAATATGGGTGAAGCAATTATGGGTACAGGTATAGCTCAAGGAGAAGAAAGAGCTGCTCTAGCAGCACAGCAAGCAATCTCAAGTCCTTTACTTGATAATGCATCCATTGCAGGAGCTCAAGGTGTATTAGTTAATATTACCGGTGGAGATAATATCACACTTCATGAGATTGACGAAGCTACAAGTATAATTCTTGAAGAAGCTGGAGAATCTGCTAATATTATTGTTGGAGCAGTGATAGATCAAAACATGAAAGACAATATACAAGTAACAGTAATTTCAACTGGCTTTAATACTATGAATATTGAAACAGATATAACTAATGTACCTGAAAAGCCCATACCAACTAAGGATTTACAGGAGCTTGTAAATAAGCCATTGCATGCACAGAAAGAAAATCCAATTCCTGAACAAAAAAATGAAGATGCTCAAAAGACATTGGTTTTTGATGACACGCAAGAATCTCCGGGCATATATGAAAAAAGACTTGATGTTCCTGCATTTCTAAGAAAACAGCAAGAAGGTTAATATTCTTTAATGGTAAATTAAATATTGAATAATGTGGAAATATTGTTAATAGTCTAAAGATTAAATCTTTTTACCTTTTGCTCTTAATTCATTGACAACTTTTCTAATACCTTTTTTGTCAATGATGCGCATTCCTCTAGTAGAAATTCGTAGAGTGACGTAACGGTTTTCATCTGCTAACCAGAAACGTTTTTTTTGTAGGTTAACATTAAACCGACGTCTCGATTTATTATGCGCATGGCTTACATTATTACCAAACATAGGTTTTTTTCCTGTTATATCGCAGACCCTACTCATTATTTTTCTCTCAGTTAATTTTAGATTAATTTATAATATGACTATTACTACTAGAATAGCCCGGGAAATTACATTTTCTTTTTAAATAGACAAATGAAAATCGGTAATGTCAATATTGATTTCCCAGTTCTGTTAGCACCTATGGCTGGCTATACGGATTACCCATTTAGAGTACTTTGTAAAAGAATGGGTGCTGGATTAGTATATTCTGAGTTTGTATCAGCAGATGGTATTATCCGAGAGAATACTAGAACAATAGAGATGATTCATTTTTCTGAAGAAGAAAGGCCTATTGGAATTCAAATATTTGGTAGTAATCCAGATACCATGAGTAAAGCAGCTTCATATATTGATAAAAAATTTAGCCCTGATATTATTGATATTAACTATGGTTGTCCTGTCCCAAAAGTAACTAAAAAAGGTGGCGGATCTGCTGCTTTAAAAGATTTATGTTTAATGGATGAAATAACCCATGCGGTAGTTGATGCAGTACCAAATATACCTGTTACTGTAAAAATGAGAGCAGGTTGGGATAATAATAGTATAATTATACCAAATGCCGGGAATCTCCTAGAAAATAGAGGAATAAAAGCAATTACTCTACATCCAAGAACTACAAATCAAAGGTATAAAGGGAAAGCTAACTGGGATTTAATTAAACTTTTAAAACAAAATGTATCTATTCCTGTTATTGGGAATGGTGATGTCTACTGTATCGATAATATAAAAGAAATGTTTGACTATACTGAGTGTGATGCAGTTATGATTGCTCGCGCTGCACAAGGGAATCCTTGGATTTTCAAAGAAGCAAAAAATTTCTTTAACAATAAAATTTATTCTAATTCTCCTTCATTAATCGAAATAGCCAAGGCGTGTAATGAGCACTTTAATCTACTAATTAAATCTCGTGGTCAATCTATTGGAATGAACCTAATGAGGAAACATTTCTCAAATTATTTAAAGGGATTCCATGGAGCTGCAAAATTCCGACAAAAACTAGTCACCGCTGGAAATTTTGAAATTATGAAAGAAGAACTAATGATTTTTGAAAAATACGCTATGGTTCATTCTGAATAAATTAATGATTAAATATGCTATCTTTTTCTTAAACTAAAATCTGTCTTTTTTAATAATAAATATATTTATAATGGAATAATAATGACTAAAAATTTAAAAACCAAAAATGAACCAATAAAATCATATTTACTAGGATCCGAAGAAAGAATTACTCTCCAAAAAGAATATGATAATCTATCCGAAAAAAAAATAGAAATACCAATAATTATTAATGGTGAGAAAATTAAAACTGGAAATTTCGGTGAATGCGTAATGCCACATGATCATCAGAAAGTCTTAGCTACCTATCACAAAGCTAATGAAACATTAGTACATCAGGCTATTGAGGCATCCTTAAACACTTGGAACGAATGGTCTAACACTGATCTTGAATACAGAACAAGTATATTCCGTAAGGCAGCCTCCCTCCTTGCTGGAAAATGGCGAGATACAATTAACGCAGCAACAATGCTAAATCAAAGTAAAAATGCCTTTCAGGCAGAGATTGATTCTGCATGTGAGTTAATTGACTTTTTTAATTTTAATTCAAGCTATGCCGAAGATATTCACAGTAAGCAAAATCTAATATCACCTGATGGAATGAAAAACTCGCTAGATTATAGACCACTCGAAGGCTTCGTTTTTGCAATCACACCATTTAATTTTACATCTATTGCTGGGAATCTACCTACTGCTCCTGTACTGATGGGTAATGTATCTATATGGAAGCCTGCCTCTTCTGCAATGTTAGCATGTTATTATTTGATGGAATTACTCAAAGAAGCTGGCCTGCCTGGTGGAGTTATAAATTTTTTGCCTGGAACTGGATCTGTAATTGGCGACCCTATCCTTAATCATCCGAATTTAGCAGGTGTTCATTTTACCGGTTCGACAAACACTTTTAATCATATATGGAAAACTATTGGATCAAACATCAGTAATTACAAAACATACCCAAGAATTGTAGGTGAAACAGGTGGTAAAGATTATTGTTTAGCTCATAAGTCTTGTGATATTGATGTTTTGGTCACTGCAATGGTTAGAGGTGCTTTTGAATATCAAGGTCAAAAATGTTCAGCAATGTCAAGGGCTTACATACCATCTACAATATGGGCAGAAGTAAAAGAAAAATATATCTCTGAAGTAAAAACACTTAAAATAGGTTCTCCAAGAGATTTTTCTAATTTTATAAATGCCGTTATAGATAAGCCTGCATTTAATACAATTTCCAGTTATATCGATTATGCTAATACTCACAATGATGCAGAAATAATTACTGGAGGAAACTACGATGATTCAAAAGGGTATTTTATTGAACCGACTACCATATTAACAACCGACCCTCATTTTAAAACAATGACTGAAGAAATATTTGGTCCAGTTCTAACAATTTATGTCTATGACCCTCAAAAATGGGATGAAACAATTCAATTGGTAGGGTCGACCTCTGATTATGGACTGACTGGATGTATAATAGCGGAAGATAATGAAATAATAATTAATACTACTAAAGAGTTAAGACACTCTGCTGGTAATTTTTATATAAATGATAAACCAACAGGGGCTGTTGTCGGACAACAGCCATTTGGAGGAAGTAGAGCCTCTGGAACAAATGACAAAGCTGGCTCAGAGCTAAACCTTTTACGATGGGTCTCTGTAAGAACTATAAAAGAAAACTTTGAACCTCCTAAAGATTATCGCTATCCATTTCTTGAAAAAAGTTAAATGAAAAGACAAACTATAATGATCGCACTTGGCGGAAATAGTTTATCTGCAAAAGGTAAAACCGGTACAATAGAAGATCAATTCCTTCATGCTAGAAAGACTATGGACGGCTTATCAAACTTCATTGATCTAAATTATAATATATGTATCACACATGGGAATGGACCGCAAGTAGGAAACGAATTAATGAGAATGGACCTTACAAATGAGCAAGTACCTCCCCTACCCCTTGGAATTTGCGTTGCAAACACGCAAGGACAAATTGGGTATATGATACAACAAACACTACAAAATAAATTACGAGATATGAATGTGGATCGTGAGGTAGTGACACTAGTTACTCAAGTAATTGTAGATAAAAATGATAAAAGTATTTATAACCCTACAAAATATATAGGACCACGATACTCATTAAATAAAATTAGCCAATTATCTAAGAAGTATAATTGGAAAATAAAAGAACAAGAACCTGGGTCTTGGAGGAGGGTGGTTCCCTCTCCAATGCCAGAATATATAATGCATGGGAAATCCATAAAGGCTTTAGTGGATAGAGGAACTATCGTAATTGCATTTGGTGGTGGTGGTATTCCTGTCTATAATGACAAAAAAAATAAAATAGAGGGATTAGACGCCGTAATAGATAAGGATTTTTCTGCAGCTAAGATGGGTAATATTATTCGCGCGCAAGAATTATGGATTATTAGTGATATAAATTATGTTTATAGTAATTTCGGACAGCAAGAACAAACCCCAATTAAAGAAATCAGTTTCAAAAATTTAAATCGTTTATATAATCAAAATACATTTCAGGAAGGAACGATTAAACCTAAAATAAAAGCCGCACTTCATTTCTTAAAACATCACGGCGAGAAAGTAGTAATAACCTCTATAGATAATATAGAAAAGTCTTTAAATCGTCAATCAGGGACATTAATCAGGAAATAATTATGAAAATACATGAATACCAAGGAAAAATACTTTTTAAAAAACATCAAATAAAGATACCCATTGGTATCCCTGCATTCAGCGTAGAAGAGGCATTAAAAGCTTATGACAAATTAGATGCAAATATAGTCGCAGTAAAAGCGCAGATTCATGCTGGTGGGAGGGGAAAAGGTGGTGGTGTAAAAATTGCTAAAAATAAAGATGAAGTTACAAATCATATAAAAAATATCTATGGCATGAACCTAGTTACACACCAGACTGGACCAAATGGTAAAAAAGTAGAAAGGGTTTACCTAGAATCAGGTATCAATATTAAAAATGAGTTTTATGCAGCGATTACTCTTGATCGAAATATGGAAATGGATGTTTTTATGGTTTCCACTGAGGGTGGTGTAGAAATTGAAAAAGTAGCTTCTGAAACACCTGAAAAAATAATCAAAATATGGATCGATCCTCTGCTTGGTATAAAAACTTTTCAACTTAGAAAACTAGCTTTTGGTCTAGGTTTAAATGGAAATGCATTTAAAGAAGCAATTGATACATTTAGTAAGATGTATGCCTGCTATCAAAAAACTGATGCTTCTATTTTAGAAATCAATCCACTTGTATTAACTGAAGATGATCAAATAATAGCTTTAGACTCAAAATTTAATTTTGATAATAATGCACTTTTCAGGCAAAATGATATACTCGAAATGAGAGATCTTACTGAAGAGGATGAAATGGAAATCGAAGCAAATGAGTATAATTTAAATTATATAAAACTAGATGGTAATGTAGGATGTATGGTCAATGGTGCCGGACTAGCTATGGCGACTATGGATATAATTAAACTTGCTGGGGGTGAACCTGCTAACTTTTTAGATGTTGGAGGAACTGCCAGTGCAAAAACTGTAAAAAATGGATTTAGAATTATTTTATCTGATAAAAATGTAAAATCAATTTTAATAAATATTTTTGGTGGAATTGTCAGATGCGATCGTGTCGCAAAAGGGGTCGTCCAGGCAGTCAAAGAATTAGGTTTAAATGTGCCAGTCGTAGTCCGACTCCAAGGGACAAATGCTGAAGAAGCAAAAAAAATACTTGCTGAGTCTGATGTCTCAATAATTCCAGCTAATGGAATGAGAGATGCTGCAGAAAAAGCCGTAAAAGCTATAATAAATTAAAGGTAAAAACATGTCTATACTTGTTAATAAAAATTCAAGAGTTGTAGTTCAGGGGATAACTGGATCTGAGGGAAAATTTCATTCTAAACAAATGCTTGAGTATGGTACTAATATTGTGGCAGGTGTAACACCTGGTAAAGGTGGCCAATCAGTTATAGATAATAGTATTAAAGTTTTTAATTCTGTCGAAGAATCAGTACAAGAAACAAAAGCAAATACATCTATAATCTTTGTTCCTCCCCCCTTTGCTGCTGAAGCCATAATTGAATCAAGTTATGCAGGAATTGAACTAATTGTTTGTATAACTGAGGGTGTTCCTGTTCATGATATGGTAAAAGTAAAACAAATTATTAAAAGAAATGGCACTCGTTTAATTGGACCTAACTGTCCTGGGATTATCACTGTAGATGAATGTAAACTAGGTATAATGCCTGGGTTTATATGTCAAAAAGGAAACATTGGTGTTATTTCAAAATCAGGTACTTTGACATATGAAGCTATAGACCAGTTGGTAAACTCTAGTCTTGGGCAGACAACTGCAATAGGTATTGGTGGCGATCCAATTATTGGAACGACAATGCGAGACTGTCTTGAACTTTTTGAAAATGATGATGATACAGATGGAGTTGTTATTATTGGTGAAATTGGTGGTCAAATGGAGAGAGAAGCAGCCTATTGGGCAAAAGAAAACATGTCAAAACCCATTGCTGGTTTTATTGCTGGACAGACTGCTCCTCCTGGAAAGCGAATGGGCCACGCTGGAGCTATAGTTTCAGGAGGGAATGATACTGCTGAAGCAAAAATTAAAGTACTGAATGAATGTGGTGTATCCGTATCAGAGTCAGTTGCAGATATTGGATCTGTAATGAAATCATTAATGAATTAACTAACAGGATAGGAAGAAAAATGAATAATAAAACTTTTGCTATTATAAAGCCAGATGCGGTAAAAAATGGAAATACTGGGGAGATATATGATCGTATCCTAAAAGCAAATTTTAACATCCTTTGTGCAAAATTGTTACGTATGACAAAATTGCAAGCTGAGGGATTTTACGACGTACATAGAGAGCGCCCTTTTTTTGATGAACTTACAGATTTTATGTCATCTGGGGCGTGCATGGTGCTCGTACTAGAAAAAGAAAATGCAATAATTGAATGGAGAAAAACTATAGGCGCAACAAACCATGAAGAAGCAGAAGCGGGTACTATTAGGAAAGATTTTGCTACAAATATACAAGAAAATGCTGTCCATGGGTCAGATTCTAACGAAAATGCTGAAAAAGAGATTGGATTTTTCTTCTCAGATAGTGAACTTATAGCTAACAAATAAAAATTCATTAAATGAGAAAAACACTATATCTATTTATCCTTATCTTATTCATATCATGTGGTGGAAAGGGTGTTGAAGGAAACGTTGGTCAAATAATATCTATCTCTGCTGAAGAGAATTTAGAAGAACCTGATGTTGATTATAATTGGATTATAGTAGGCCAGCCAGATGGTAGCCTATTAAGCCCTAAAGACCTTAAATACAAAAACAATGGTCAGGAGATGATCTTTGTACCAGACTACCCAGGCGATTTTAATTTCGAAGTATCTGTTACAAAATTTGGTGATGAGATTTCTAGCCAATCGTTCTTTTTTACAATTTCAGATTTAGGTATAGAAGAAAAAGAAAATGATATAGACGAAACGGAAAAAGAAGAAAAGTGGCTTAAAGAAAACTTAGATGAAGAAGAAAATGAAGAAGATGAAGAAGAAGATGAAGAAGAAGATGAAGAAGAAGATGAAGAAGAAG
>CAZYDX010000017.1:0-26848 GCA_964646455.1 uncultured bacterium
CGTGGGTAATAAATGGAAATACTCCTTCAGATTTAGAAATATCTCTTGCAGATATCGACCACAATCAAATTATCAATATTTTTGATGCGTTATTAATTATTGACATCATAAATAATTAATCAATATTCTTTACTTTAGAAGGTCTCCCAGTAATTAATGATTCGAGACAAGCTTCTATAATCATAACAGTCTTAGCACCATCCAAAACCGAAACTAGACCTTGTTCACTATCATTAAGAACACAATTAACAAATAAACTAATTTGATCTCTGAATTGTGGAACACCATTATATTCTGCATTATCTAAGATAGTATTTTTCATTATGGATTTCTCTTCAAAATATATATTATTGTTATGCATCGTGCCCTTTGTTCCATAAATATTTAAAAGATGAAATTCTTTTGGGACAATTGGTCCATAAGATGTAATAATATTTCCTATACATCCATTTTTAAATTTTGCTTGAATGGTAAATGTATCGTGAATTGGATAGTTAGGGAAACCTTTTCCCGATGAGATAGCATAAACCTCTGTTATATCTCCTGCAAGCCAACGAATCAGATCTATATTATGTTGACCGCCATATATTGGATGCTGAAATGTCTTTGGGTCTTTTCTCCAATTACTGAATTCAGTTGCTCTACTTCGCATATCATGAATGTATTCAGTTCTTATGTAGAAAAGTTCTCCAAGTTTATCTTTATTTATAAACTCATATGCCTTGGCATTTTTTGGTGTAAATCTCATTTGTTGAAAAACAGAAAACTTTTTTTTTGAGGCATTTACTGATTTTATCATTTTCTTTGCATCTTCTATTGATGTACACATAGGTTTTTCACAAAGCACATTTTTACCCGAATCTAGAGCCATAATTGCATATTTAGCATGTGTATGGTCAGGCGTCGCAATAGAAATTATATCTACACTTTCATCGTTGATTAAATCATCAATTTTTGTGGTTTTTTTTATATGATTGTAAGCAAAAGGAAATCGTTTTTTTATATCTTTAAAACGATCTGATTCTACATCAAAAACGTATTTTAAATTTGTCCTTTTATGCCAAATATAGTGCGACATATGCATCATACCGCCACCACCACAGCCAATAACTGCTACATTAAGGAGATTAGTTTTTTTTCTTTTTTTCCAATATCTAAAGGATACATCAATCATATGTGGGTTATAACGATAGTATAATATTTTTTTAAAATAATTCATGATAAAAAACTATTTACAATTTCAATTACAGCATTTATTACATCTTCAATATCGCTAGGATCCAACGCTGAGGATAACGGTAAAGAAATAGTTCTTTCTGATATATGATTAGCGTGAGGAAAATCCTCTGGTTTATGAGAATATTTTTCACGATAGAATTTGTGATTATGAATCGCAGTGTAATGCACTCCGGTTCCAATATTCATTTTTTTTAGCTTAAACATAAATTCATCACGATTAATTTTAAGTTTACTCAATCTTAGAATAATTATATATAAATGCCTCGCATGAACTATATCATCAATCATTGAAGGTGTTTTAATTTGGGGAATATTTTTAAATGCCTTATCATACATTAACCAATAAGCATTTCTAATTTTTAGTTGGTCTTCTAGTCTAGATAACTGATGTATGCCAAGCGAAGATTGAATATCTGTCATATTATATTTAAAACCTGGATAGAGAGTTTCGTAATGCGAATATCCTTTATCAGAAAATCTACTCCAAGCATCTTTTGAAATTCCATGAAGACTTCTAATACGAATGCTTTTAGCTAGATCTTTATTGTTTGTAGTTACCATACCACCTTCTCCTGTTACCAAGTTTTTTGTTACATAAAAACTAAAACAAGTAATATCACTTAAACTTCCGATTTTTTTACCTCTATAAAATGATTCAATTGAATGTGCAGCATCTTCTATGACCTTTAAATTATATTTATTTGCCAAGGTAAATATAAAATCTAACTCGCAAGGCATACCTGCTAGATGAACAGGAATAATCGCTTTTGTTGACTTTGAAATAGCAGATTCAATTTTAGTTTCATCAATGTTAAGAGTATCTTCATTAATATCAACAAAAACAGGTTTCGCACCTACATGTTCGATTACATTGATTGTAGCTGGAAAAGTCATGGGAGTGGTAATAACCTCATCCCCAGGACCAATTTCTAAAACATCAAGAGCTAAATGTAATCCAGCAGTGCAGGAGTTAAGAGCAACCGCAAATTTAGCATTAACGAATTCAGCAAATTTTTTTTCAAAATTCTTTGTTTTTGGACCAGTACCTAACCACCCTGATTTTAATGTATCAATTACCTCATTTATTTCAGACTCTTGAATATCTGGCTTACCAAAAGTTAAAAAGTTTTTACGCATACTAAAAATCAATCAAGGTTTTATTAAAGTTTAATTTAAAGAAATAATGAATTCATACTTCATACTAAAAAAATTTATTGTTTAATTTGGGCTTTAAGATTTTTTAGAATTCTATCTGCGTTATGTGAGCTGGTAAAAATAGACAATATACAAAACGCAATTTTATACATCTTTAGATTGCCACTTTTCAAAATAGCATATAACATTTTACTTATGCCTCTAAAATACTTACCTTCTTCATGAAGTGACCTGCCAATTTTAAATTCCCAATCAGCTATTGCGTTTTTATAAATTTTTTTTTCTTCATCTTTAAAATACTTAACTTTATTATTAAGCTTTTTTAATGAGTAGAGTCCATTTTTTGAAAATTCCACAGAACTGGAAGAAAGACTCTTTTTCAATATTCGATAGTAAACAAAATTTCCATCATCAAGAAAATGAAAATTAGTTCCTTTAAAAGCTACTCTTAACCAAAAATCATAATCTATACAGCTTTTCATATTATTGTCATAGCCACCAACATCAGTCAAAACTTTCAATCGTGAAAGTGGCATATGCGGTAGAATAAAAGATTTATTTAAAAGATGTAGAAATAGATTCCCATTTTTATAAGTTTGTTTATTTCTCCAATCTTTTAAAGTATCTATATCATCTTTGTAAAAAGTTTTACATTGGCTATATACAATATCTATTTCTTTATTTTCTTTTAAAAAATTTGCTTGATTTTTTATTTTCTCAACTGGTAAAAGGTCATCAGAGTCTAAGAATTGAATATAATCACCGTTTGCTATTTTAAGACCAAAATTTCTAGCACTGGACAATCCCTGATTACCTTGAAAATAATATTTAATTTTATCTCCATAATTGTCTTTAACTGTTTGCCTGGTAGAATCAGTTGAACCATCATCAATTAAAATTATTTCACAATTTTTATATGATTGCTTAATTGAACTCTCAATAGCATCAATAAGCCATGGTAATCCATTATATGTTGGTATTATTATTGATACTTTTTTACTCAGCTCGGACATTTAATTATAATTTCAGATCAATTTTAGCGCTCTGAAACCATAATTCTAAACATATTAAATTCCATATTTGATTAAATGACAACGTCGGATCCGATAATTTATTTCTATGATTAGATAATAATTTTTCTATTTTATCTTGATTAAAGATTTTTCTTTTTATAGAAGTCTTATCAAGCAATATTTCTTTTGAAAAGTTATATAATCTATCTATGTCTGATTCATTACTTAGTTTTGAGGGCAGCCCAAAACCCTGTTTTGATCTTTTTATTATCTCCTTAGGCAATAATGATTTAAATACTTCTTTTAAAATAAATTTTTGATTGTGGCCATCTTTTATCTTCATATCATTTGGAAGATTGTATGCAAATTCTACTATTTTGTGATCTAATATCGGTGACCTAACTTCCAATGAATTTTGCATACTCATACGGTCAACCTTAACATTAATATCATCAGGTAAATAAGATTCCATATCCACTCCTTGCATTAAAGACAATAATTCTTCATGATGATTTTGAAAATTAATATCAATCATATACTCACTATTATTGCCGCTTGATAAAAAATATAAAAAATCTTTATGGAATAATTGATCTCTAAAATGATTAGGAAACCTATTTTTCATTAATAAGTATATTGAAACATTATTAGGCTGTCTAAGCAAATCAAGTTTACTCTTCCCGCGGAAATTATTTGGCCAAATACTATAAAGTAGAGATACATATTTAGAATAATTTTGCGTATTTTTGAAATATCCTTGCTTAATTAATGAAACGTACCAAGGATATCCAGCAAATATTTCATCTCCTCCATCTCCTGAAAGTGCAACAGTTACATCCTTTTTTGCCAACTTACTAACTTGATAATTATAAGCCGCTGCAGGGTCAGCAAATGGTTCTCCAAACATATCAATTATTTTAGGTAGCATTGTAAAATCATCTAAATCAATCATATACTCATGATGATTAGTCCCAAAATGATTTGATAGTATTCTTGCATACTTAAGCTCACTGTTTTCATTGTCTTTCAGACCAATTGAAAAAGTGTTTACCTTAGCTTCTGAATGATTAGCCATTAACGCTACTATACCACTGGAATCTAAACCACCACTTAAAAATGCCCCAAGAGGAACTTCACTCATTAATCTTATTTTTACTGAATCTGATAAAAGATTCTTTAGTTTATCTTTAATTTCATTAAAACCAAGTTTAGATAGTTCATTTCTTTTTTTGTTTGATGAAAAATACCAATATTTGTTAATGGTGATGTTATTATTTGAGAAAGTTAGTATATGCGCTGCAGGTAATTTATGAATATTCTTATAGATTGTTTTCGGAGAGGGTACAAAACCGTATTTCAGGTATTCGCTTAACCCGACTGAATTTATCTCAGGAGTACTTTTTAGACTTTTAACAATTGCTTTTAATTCAGATGAGAATATGAAACTATTGTCATTTTTAAAATAATATATCGGTTTTTGTCCTAATCGATCTCTAACTAATACAATTTGATTTAACCTTGCATCCCAAATACCAATTGCAAACATACCACGAAGCTTATCTACAAAACTTAACCCAAATTTTTCATAACACTTTAAAACAACTTCTGTGTCAGAATTAGTACGAAACTTATAACCGTATTTTTCTAGTTCTTCCCTAATTTCTAAATGATTATATACTTCACCATTATATGAAATATGTAAAGTATCATCATCATTTGACATTGGCTGTTTACCATTTTTTACATCAATTATACTTAATCTTCTATGTCCTAAAGCAATATTATCATTAAAGAAAATACCTGAATCATCTGGGCCTCTATGCTCAAGCATGGAATTCATTATTTGAATAGAATTTTTATTTATAGGGTCACCAGAAAAATTATAGATTCCATTTATACCACACATTTTAGCTAATCTAAATGTTATATATTTTTAAAAATTGCGATAAGATGAGGTTTATTAATTCTATATCCAAAAATACTAGCCTTAATCTCTCTTAATTTCATTTTATAATAGTTTGATGAAGAGTACATATAATGACAGCTCAAATCAGTTTCAATTATGTCTATTTTTTCAAAACCATAGCTCTCAACAAATAACTTTATGCTTTCTTTATTTAAACTTCTCATGTGCTGAGTAGGATGGAAAACCTTATCTGATTCAGGACAATAAACTTTACCACCTTCAATATCTTCATCATTTGGACAAGAAATAATAAAAATACCATTTTCCTTAATCAAAGATTTTATATTTGTAAAATACTCCGCTAGCCTACTTTCTAAAACATGTTCTATTGCTTCGAGAGAAAATACTACATCGGCTTCAATCTTTTGCTCTTTTACTTCTTCAATTGTATAAGAACCAATTAAGTTATTTATTTTTATAAAGCGCTTTTTTAAAAGCTCAACAGAACGCTTATTATCATCAATTCCAATGGTATTTATGTTTTGATTTAATAGTGACTTAACTAATCCACCACTACCACAACCATAATCAATACATAATCCATTATTTGGAATGTACTTTTTGTAATCATGTACAAATATTTTACCAAAAACTTCAGCGTAATATGTTTCGGTTTTATCGCTATAGTAGGTCCAAAACTTTTGAACCAGTTCATCATTCCATATTAATTCTTTGGGCATAATAACTTTCAGAACCTAATTGATTTTTAAATTTCTATTGATAAACATTAAAAAATATAAAATATTTAGAAGAAGTTAAAAATCGATTTTGAATTTTTCCAATAGATATTTAATTGAAATATTTTTACCTATAAAAATATATAAAATGTAAATAAAAGACACCAAGGCTAATACTTTTATGATAGACACAATAAAGTAAACTTTAATATTTTTAATTAAATAAACTACTAAAAAGTAAAAGATAAATGTTAAAGACATAATAATTATCGAAGCAATCATTTTGTATGGTATAAAATATAATTTTTGAAAAAACATATAAAACAATCCAAACTGTATTAAAAATGTAAAGAATGTTGCTATCGAAGCGCCAATCATTCCATATTTAGGTACCAATAATAAATTCAAAACTAGACCAAAGATTACAACTAAAAAATTTGCAAAAGTTCCAATTTCAGACTTCCCAGAAATTGACATACCAGCTGTCATAATAGAGCTTCCAACAAAGACAGTTTGTGCCATACAAATCCAAATAACTAGATTATATACGCTATAGTATTCTTTTGTAGCAAATAGCCATAGTAATTCTTCAGCAAACAAACTTAATGCCAATGTAAAAAAAGAAAATAATGCTAAAATAAGCGGTAGAATATTACCAAAAATTTCTTTGTGGTTTTTCTCGTTTGCTATCTTAAATAAAAGTGGCGACCATAAACTTAAAAAAGGTGCAACAAAAGCCATCGTTTGTATTTTAGAAATTTTTCTAGCGATAGAATATTTTCCCAATGATGCCATATCAAAATAATATTGAATAAATAATCTATCTATGATATCAAATAAAAATAATATAAGAATGCCAATCATCGCTGGTGCTCCAAATCTTAGCATACTTTTTAACCAATTCAATTTAAACGAGAAATTGGTTTGAAAGAGCATCCAAAAACATAAGATAGTGCCAAAACTAATATTTGTTAATGCATTTGCGATTATAATACCCTCAACCCCTCTTTTTAAATGTAGAATCATAAAAATAATAAATGATAGATTAATTAATAATTGAAAAGATGTGATAAAAACATATGTTTTTACTTTATTATCATTTAAAAAATATGCTTCATATATTTGGCTTAGAGCATTACCATAAGAAATAAATAATGATAATATTATTAAATTCGAAAAATCGCTAGTTTTGAACAATAAGAATGAAATTTCTTTACTTTGGGGAATTAAAAATAACAATATTATTAATCCCCACATCAAAATGAAAAAAATTGCTGTAGATATAATATCTAATTTATTTTTTTTATGATCTACTAAAGATATACCTTTATTTTTTAATAAATAACTTCTTGTAAAACCCTGTCTTACTCCTACCAGAATGAATAAAGTTAAAATTGAATGAAAAATTGTTATCATATCAATTACACCAAAATCTTCGGGACTCAGTAATCTAGTGTAAACAGGTAATAAAAGAAACTGGAGCGTTCCTTGAAATACTTTCCCAAAGGATAGTATACTACCACTTTTAACTATTTTTATTAGCTGGCTTAACACTTATTTTAAGAGTGTTTTGGAAAAATTTTAAGTTCAGAAAAATTATTTTGATTAATTTTGAAAGTATTTTTTAATGCTTTCGTATTTGTTTTAGTACCATACTTTGAAGAATATTGAGTATCATATATTAAAACCTCTTTAGAATGTGAAAAACTCAATAATATAGAATCATTTAAAATTATTTTATTACCCTTTAAAATTATGTTTTTAATTAAAGGAGATAATATCCATCTATTTTCAATTTTATTTAACTTTTCAACATCCCCAATTAATTCATCTTTAATAAACCAACAAGAATTTTTATAGATTATTGTCCTTTTAACATCGAAGCCAAAATTTTTTGAATATGCATCATGTAAACCAACAAATTTTACTTTACCATCTGACATAGTCCATTCCTGACAAATGAATTTAGTATCCCAGTTCATTTCGAATGCCCCTGGACCTAACTTATTTAACTCATTTGAATTAATTATTATAGTAGAATGGTTTTTTGTACTTCTAAAAGTATTTCTTAAACTTAGATTTGAAGTATAACAGTAAGTTCCCGGATCAATAAAAACCGTTTCACCAGATATCCATAATTCAATTGATAATATATCATTGTGCGAGTGCCCATGCATCATTTTATTGTTTGCATGCCCTTTTATAAGCGCATAATCTTTTCTTTTATCATTTCTTATTACATATAATCCAGATTCTTGAAATGACTTACTTTCTATAATAACTCTTTTGCTTACAATATTATTAAAATATTCTTGAATATTTTCACCAAATATCCAGAATAATTCAATTGGATAAGATTTTGATAAATATTTATAATCACCTCTCTCAAATATAACTGAGCAAATAGATAATAGATAACGATGGTCATTACTATTCCAATTAAAATAATTATTAAATATTAAATACCTACCACTATCATTATCCCCAATTTGTGGTATTGTATTGCCTGGCGTGTTTAGATAAAAAATAGTATCAGCCATCATTTGCAATTTATTTCTGTAATTAAAAGAAAATTTCTGGTCATTTAATTTTCCAAAAATATAAGGATATAAAAATAATTCTAATGCATATCGATGATAATTCGTAGAAGATTCGAAGTAAAAACCATCGTTGTGAACCATCCAATCAATTGAATCTTCAAGAGCAACTTTAGCACCAAGGTACCAAAAATCAGAAATTTTTGAGCCTCTAAAAAATAATCCAATTATATACAAAGCCGAAATATTTGCTAAATAATGATTACCCGCAATGAGTTTAGAAGAGCTGAAACCAATTTCTAAATTATTCATTATAAAAATACCGTGATCAATTATACTATTCTCAATTTTATGAATATATTTTTTATTACAGTCAACAGAATCGTAAATGAGATTTAGGAGAACAATTAAATTAACCGCTCTAATAGAAACTTCCATAGTTGAAGACCAATTTATACCATAACATAATGGATTATCGTTTTTCCAATCTTCAAATTGTCTTAAGCATTCAATTAAATATTTTTTTTCTTTTGAAAGTCTATAAGCTTGTGCAAGAACAACTAAATGATGTAGTCTATTTAATTCCCAAGGTACTTTTATATCACTACCCTTTCCAGGTAATAAATCTTTTTGCTTATAGGATGAATAAAACAAAGTCTCCCATTGATAATTAGAGTTTGCATCAAAATTCCAGATAATTTTTTTATCGAGAAAAACTTTTTGGGGAGAAAGCATATTAAAATGATGCCTAATTATATCATTAGCATTACTAATTAAATCTTTTTTATCTTTTTTAGTTAAACAATCGAAGTTTTTTGGGCCAGATTTAAAGCTAAACTGTAATTGTTTGTTTTTAAAAAATTTTACGTGAAGAGTTGTAAAACACAAATATCTATATGCCCAATTTGGAAAAACTTTTCTAATACACCTATCGATAAAACTAAAAATAGATTTATATCCAAAATTGTTGATGTAATAAAAAAATAATTTAATCAAAATTTACTCTATCCACTCTTTATGCCATTGAACAAGATTGAGGATTGTCCATATTTTTACACCATTATCCTTTTTATTGCTCGAGTGTTGTTTCAATAAATCATCAATTAATTTTTTATCAAAATAATTATTAAAAAAATCTGAATCTGAAAAAAGATTTTCAGCATAATCAACTAACTGCTCGGTAACCATATTTGAAGCACTTCCACAAAATCCTTTTTTCTTTTTATCTATGATTGAATCGGGTATAATACCTCTTGCAGCTTCTTTTAAAATATGCTTATTTACTCCATTTTTATATTTTAGTGATGAAGGAATAGAAAGAGCAAATTCTACAAGTTTGTGATCTAGATAGGGCACCCTAGTTTCTATAGAGTTTGCCATACCCATTTTATCTACTCTCATTAACAAAAGCTCTGGTAATCTATGCTGAAGTTCTAGAAATATTGTTCTGTCAATAAAATCATAATTATAATTAGCATTATCGTAATTTGAGTAAATTTTTGAAATAATTGAATCGTATGTATTATAGGAAAAAGATTTTTTTAAAATATTTATTTTTTCATTTTCATAGAACGAAATAGCACCTCCCCAAAATAATTCTTTATTTTCATTAGCATATTCAACATACCTATTTTTACCTACTGGCAATAAATAACGTGAAATTCTTGAAATAGTAGCTTTTAAAAATGAAGGAAAGTTAGAATATGCTCGATAATATTTATTGAAATCATTATAAAACCCATATAATTCATATCCTGCAAAAATCTCATCTGCACCTTCACCCACTTGAATCACATAGGTCCCATTTTCCCTTGCCAATTTACTCACATAGTATAATGGAATACATACAGGGTCTGCTAGTGGTTCATCTTGATACTTTACAATTTTAGGTAATATCTTAATAAAATCTTTTGAACTAATTTCAATTTCTTTATGGTTGGTATTGAAATAACTTGAGACTCGTTGAGCTTCGCTCCTCTCATCAGATAGGCTATCATTTTTAATAGCCACAGAAAATGTATCAACATGTTTTTCCATATTTTTATCCATTAAAGCTACATTAAGACTAGAGTCTATTCCTCCACTCAAAAAAGCACCAAAAGGTACATCGCTTACCATTCTTAATTTGATCGATTCATCAATTAATATTTTTAAGTTATTTATGATTGATTCTTCATCTAATTCGCACTCTAGTGAATTATAATTTTTAGGATCCCAGTATTTTTTAATTTTAAAATCATTATTTAAAGTTGTTGTGAGAGTGTGTCCAGGTCTGAGTTTCTGAATGTTTTTAAACATAGTTAATGGTGCAGGTGTAACACTTAATGTAAGATAATGATAAAAGGCTTCTTCATCTAAAGAAGTTTCCGATCTATGTATAACCTTGTGAATTGCTTTAATTTCTGATGAAAAAATCAACCTACTCTCCTGTTTCACAAAATATAATGGTTTTATTCCCAGACGGTCTCTAGCCAGAAATAGTTTATTTTCTATTTTATCCCAAATGGCGAATGCAAACATACCTCTAAATTTATGCACACAATCCTCGCCCCATTCTTTGTATGCATAAATGATTACTTCAGTATCACTGTTAGTATTAAATCGGTGACCTTTTTTTATCAAAATCTCTCTTAAATTTTGATAGTTATATATTTCACCATTAAAAACAATCCAAATATTATTATCAAAATCACTCATAGGTTGATGGCCTAGCTTAATATCAATAATGCTGAGTCTTCTAAACCCAAACCCTACGTTTTTTCTTTTATTAATGAATAAACCTTCATCATCTGGACCTCTTGAAAACATTGAGTCACTCATCATTTTTAATTCATTAATAGTTACAGATTTATTTTGATTAGAATCGATGATTCCAGCTATTCCGCACATAATTAGTTCTCTTCCTAATAAACTATAATGTCTTTTTACCTATGATATTATAAAATCTAAAAGACTTTTATATTTTTTTATAAAATGTGGTTGAGTAAGAGTTTTGTAAAAATAGAAAAAGAAAATTATAGCAGACCATAATATGCAAATCATTGGTATTAATTTTTTTATAATTTTATTTCCCATTTTTAGGTGATTATTTTAACAAAAATTTTTATTGTTCAATCTTCAAATTTATTTAAATAGAAAATTATATTGCTCATAAAACTTCATAAATAATTTGACCACCACTTGACATAATTTTTTTTAAATACTTATTTTGAAAGTCATGGCTATTAAGTATGCATAAATGCAATTGATATTGGTTTATAACAAAATGATTAAGAAAAATATGAGTTATACCAAATTCCTTTAATTTTTCATAGAATTTTATAAAATCTATATCCTGAATAGACTCATTAAAAGATGGACCTAGTTTTTTACTCACACTATAAAATTTTCGATTTATATAATATGAATTTCCTGTCGATAACGCAGCAATTTTACAATCTTTAGGAAGACTATTATTTATAAATTTTGTCATACTAAAGTTTGGATACCATTCAAATTTATCTAAATTATTTTCAAGATAATTATCTAGGTCATTATTAAAAATATATTCTACCCTCTTTATAGAAAAAAAGTTGTAATGAATCCACTGACTGATATTTATTAATGAAACCGTTACTATCATGGTAATTAAAAAAAATTTATATCTTATATATTTTGATGGTAGTACATCAATTAAGTATCCACAGGTAACTGATAATAAGGCTAATGTTGGCAATAAATGCCTAGCCCTTTGAACTCCATTATACCAAAGTATAATCATAAATGAGGAAAAAAGTAAAACATGTAAAACCTTTGAGTTTATATTTTTACAAATTAGGATTGTAGGAAGTATAGCTAGAATAGTAGGCCCAATAGATTTTCCCATTGGCCCCTCAAAAGAACTTGCATTACCTAGCATTGACATATTCCATATTATATCAAAAATACCTAATAGCCCTGTTTCATTCGGCAAGTTTGAGCCAGAGTAAAATAATGAACCAGAAAGTATATATGACCTAAATATCCAAAAAAAAGAGATTGATATAGGAAAAAGAAATAAAAAAGAATACTTAAAAGTAATCTTTAATGAATTATTATTTTTATACATAACCAAAAATATAGCTAATAGTAAAAGAAAAATTGTAAATGCTGATACATGTTTGATACCAAAAGACATACTAAACATAAACCCTGAAATAACAAGCCAGTTACTTTTTTGTTGAGAATTATAATCATAAAACCATTTAGAAAATGCATATATACCCAGAAGGTCAAAAAAAGACCACATTATATCAATCTTTGAAGATTGATATAAAAATAATATTGAAATAGAGGTATTCCATATTAAAATGGAAATCAAAGATCCGTTTTTACTTAGATTAAGACTTTTAGAAATAGAATAAATTGTAATTGTAGATAATAAACCCATACACCATATCATTAAAAGCTGAGCAGTAATTTGACCACCCATTAAAAAGCCGATAGTGCCTATTAGTTGGCCATTTTGAGGGAAGCTTGAACCATAATAATAATCTACAGGAACAATAGCCCCATTTAAAAAATACTCTCTAGCCAAGGCCAGATAGCCAGAAAGAGAATCTCCATCTAATGTAGGAGTAAGTACAACAGCGAGATAGATTAAACAAATTAAAAATAAATAAACACTAAGGTAGTTAATTTGAAAATTTTTGAAATTAAATTGAAAATTAGATCCAATGAGAGATTTGGATAAGAAAAAACAAGATAATCCATAAAAGAAAATATTAATTATAAATGCATTTAAACCATAGCTATAGCTTAAAAAAACTAATAGGATAGTAACAAAATATAACCCTATTCCTATAGAAAAGATACTAAGGGTTAGTTTGTCTTGTTTATTAACTCTTAAAAGACTTAAAACACTCTTACCAACCCCATGGCAAGCATATATTACTAATCCAGCATTAAAAACATTTAAAAGTGTGTGAAAAATATTATGTCCTCAAAATTAAATGATTAGAATGGCACAATTAAAAATTCAAATCAGCTTTAATAGGTTTAATAAACCAAGCTCCTAGACCAATAAGAGCGCCAATTACAAAAAATGTAATGAAAACTAATAATGAATAAATAACCGCAGTTTCTGAGCCAACACTTTCTAGAGAAAAGAGGTAAATCAAGGTTGCATCGCGAGTACCTAAGCCAGAAATAGATATTGGAATGAAACTAATTAAATTTGAAATTGCCATGAATGAAGTTATAGTTAAAAATGATATTTTTAAATCCATAGATAAAACAATTAAATAACACTGCAAAAAGAAAATAAAATAACTACTAAATGTTAAAAAAGCAGAAACAAGCAAGTTAAAACCAACCAACTCTTTTATATTCTTAAAAAAGGTTGCATAACTAGCCTCTATTTTATATTTATTTTTTTTTATGGTAGTTGCTTTATATAGAATTGAAACAAATGAATTGATAAAAATACTATTTAATAACAAGAGAGGAGAAATAAATATTAAAAATATAAAAAAAATAAAAATATTAGAAAAATCACCAAAAATACCAATTCTCCACATTCCTACTGAACCAATAATCATTAGCAAATACAAATCAAACAATCTGTCAATTAAAACACTGGAAAAACCCTTACCTATATTAACAGACTTATCATTCTTTAAATGTAGAACTCTAATAAACTCTCCAATTCTTCCAGGAGTTATCATACCAATATATAGGCTGTTTAAAAAAATCATAAAAGAACTATAAAGAGAATAATTAATATTTTGCTTAGCCAATAAGAGGTTCCAACGAATAGATTTTAAAAATAGTTGTGGAAAATTTAAAAGGATTGCAATAGTTAGGTATATCAAGTTGATATCATTGACTATACTATATATAATGTTGTAATCTAATTTTGATATTATGAAGAGGAATACAACCACCCCAAAGAACCTGATATAATTTTTCAATTTAAAGAGCTGAATATTTTATAATTATGAAAAATAATTCAAAATTTTATTATTTCTTCCCTAATAAAATTTCCATTTTCATTCAATGTATTAATTTCATCCTTTTTAAGCATTCGAGATTTGATATTCAATTCCTGATTTTGAAAATACCTACTTTGAGGGACATAACGAACAAAAAATTCTCCACCAAAAAGTAATTTTTTAAATTGATATTTTCTCTCAGACTCTACTTTATCTTGAATAATTAACCGCTTATTTTCAATTATAATTCTCCTTTCAAATCTAACACCAATTTTTCTTTGACCTAAAATAAGAGCTTTTCTGATTTTAGCTTTCAAAAAATGGGAGAAAGATGAGGACCAACTCATAGAGACCAAAACAATCCGAAAAATGATATTTTTTAAAGGTGTAAATAATTTATTAGCGGGAACCTTGTTAAAATTACCTTTAATGATAAAACCATTATCAAGTATATCATGCATGTATGACCTGTCAATCCATTGGGAAGTAATTATAGTATTATCCACAAGCTCAGCGAGTACACCGCAGTCATTATATATCAATTCATTATTTTTAGTATCAAAAATTTTAGTGACACCACCTTTAGCTAAATTTGAAATCATATAAATATTTTTAAATTTATTAACATATATTTTTGAATCATTAAAAAAAACCATTTTATCAGTTTTTTCATGAGGCAAAGTTGGATACTCTTCCAATTCATTATGGTAATCTATACAAGTCTCTAAAAATTCAGGAACTCTATAAAAAACATATCTATCCGACATAATTTCTGGGGGAACTAATTTGTTTTCGGATAAAGCATGCAGCATTTTTTTTGAAATTGCTCCAGCTAATGGAACTTTATCAGCAAAAATTTCAAAACCATGACTATAGAAATGTAAAGTATTTCTACTTCCAAGACTTCCAGCATAATACCCATTCGGATAAACAAAATAACTTACAAATTCAATAGATTGTTTTACTACTTCAAGAATTTCTGGATTTGGATTTGTTTTATATATTTTTCCTAAAAATGAAATAGTAGCTGATAGATAACCAGGGTCGACACCATCATATTCACGAGACCATCCTTCTTCAAAATTATGATACTCTTTAAAATTGTTCCACATTTTATCATAACCTTCTTTAAGATTTTTTTCTTTAAAAAGCTCATATGATTTCCAAACTGCCAAACAAGCCATAGCATGATGATTCGCTAAGTGATCTTCTTCAGATTCACCTTGAATTATAAAATAAGCAGAACGCTTTATTGCATTTAAAATTATGGTTTTTGAACTATTATCAATTTCTTTGGATATTAAACTATATGATTCAATTACAGTAAAAGCCGTAAATGCTGTTGGGCCTACCCACCCTCTTTCATAAGGATAAAACTCATCAAATGAACCATCTTTATGTTGGATTTTTGCCCAAAATAACAATCCAGCAATTGTCCAATTTTTAATTTTTTTGCTTTTATAAAAAATATTGTTTTCAAATGGATATTTATAAGCTAATGCAAGCGAATGAACACCAAATTGTCTTACAGCATCAGGAAAATCAGATGTCTTATCTAACCAATAATCTCTATGAAAACATCCATAAGTTGGTGAGAATCTATTTCTATCTAAATTACTTAATAATCTGGGTATTTGATCTAACGCCTTTTGAGAATATATAGTTTTATCAGACATCACTTATAATATTGATTAGGCAATCTTTTGTTAATTAATTCTGCAATAAAAGAAAGTGTAGCAATGTTAAACCCAGTCATGGCAATTATTAATGAGGAGACATCAGCTAATTCTCCAAAATAATATTTAGATATTATACCCCACAATAAAGCAATTAGAAAAAATATAAAACTAATAGGTAAGAAAATTTTTAGAGGAGAAAAATAAAGACCCATCCTTAAAATTAATTTGATAAAATTTAAAGTATCTCTTATTGGTCTAATTTTAGACTTGCCTGAACGCTTAAAATAATCTATATCTTGAAATATAACTTTGAAACCGCCAGATATCATCCCAATAGTAATAGTAGTTGTAAGGGAAAAACCATCAGGAATAATTGATATAAACTTTAAAAAGGACGATTTTTTAAATACTCTCAGACCAGAATTAATATCAGGAATTTTAATGCCAGTAACATAATTAGCTAATTTCCCTATGAACCACTTAGCAGGTTTTCTAATTAATGGGATATTCACATTACTTCCAGTTCTCGAACCTACTACCATATCATAATCATTTTCTATTAAAAGGTTATAAAAGCTAATTATCTGTTCATTTGGGTAAGTACTGTCTGCATCAGTGATAGCAATGTTTTCAAATTTTGCAGCTTTTATACCAGTCTTAATAGATGCACCATAACCGGTGTTTACCTTATGTTTTAAGATTACAACATTATTATGTGTAATAACCTTTTTTAAACTATCATCTATGGATTTATCATCAACAATAATTAATTCAAAATCAATAGGATCAAGAAGATCAATAATTTTTGTCATAGTATCTGCAATACTATTTTCTTCGTTATACATAGGTATTATTACAGACAAACCCATTATTACCTCATAAGTAGTATGAAATTAGTTAAAAAAATAAAATGCCCCTTGGGTGTCAAGGGGCATTTTATTTTTTTAACTGTAGAGTGTAACTCTGATTAGAAATTTACTCTTAAACCAAGATTAAAAGAGGTTGGAAGACCGAAGAATACTTCTGCATCTGAAGCACTATGCGTGTCTGAATATGAATTATATTTACTATTATCAACAGCATCTTGGATATAGACAGCATCTAGAGCATTAAAAACGTGTAAAAATAGAGATGGCTTCACAGCCCCAAATTCAAAAGGAAGAACATATGAGGCATGAATATCTAAAACACCATATCGTGGGGCTTTCCAAACTTGCATCCTATCAGTACCACCTTCTCTACTATTTACACTCCAATCTGCATAGTGAAGTGCATAGTACCTGTAAAGAGCTTGAATAGATGCACCCTCAACAGGAGTTATAGTAGTACCAAATGCAAATGTTGCTTGGGGACTGTCTCCGACTTTCAAATCTTTTATACCATAAACGTAAGAGACAGTACTATCAGATGCATTGCGATAGGTTCCAGAAGCATCATCAGTAAATACCCAATTTCCGAGACCAATTGCGAAATCAATACGAGCTAAAGGATGAACTTGACCTGCAAACTCGAATTCAACACCAGTGTGGGATTGATCAATGCCTGAGAGAAAAACCACATTATCATCAGTAGAGCTTCCTTGATCTTGTACGGTTTTTGTTTGAACTCTGTCAGTCCATTGAGTAGAATAGAGATTAAGTTTTGCAGCCATAGTTCCGTCATTAGATTCAAAATTAAAACCTAATTCAAAGGCAGTAAAACTTTCGTTAACTGCATCAGCACTATAAAAAACTTCACCATCATCTTCATAAATCACTTGGTCCATAACTGGAGCTTTATCAATTAAGCCAAAATTAAACCATGCCTTAGTATTGTCAGCAGTCTTTCCAAAAACTGGTATCAAATTAAAGAAAGATAAAGCACCACCTAAGTCATACATTACCCCACCTTTAAGCTGGGTACTTGTAACAGCATCTGCTTCTATGAATAATTCGCCAGGATTTCCACCGCCGGCAATCCAATCAGAACCACTTCCATCTTTTGCAGAAGAATTTGAAAATTTGTAATTTTCGGCTTTCTTAAAGTGATTCCAATGAGTATATGATATAGTTGTCCAGCCTGCCATTAAATATGAACTCAAACTCCCAGCAGAGTATTCCCCTTGTCCAAAAAGACCGAGCCAATCAACAGTATTTGTAAAATTATAATCAATCGGATCGCCTAAACGTTTTTCAGTTCCTGATGGCTCGTCAAAATCACTAAAGCCACCATACAACGGGTCTCCATCCTCATCTAACTTAATATCATTAAAATATTGACCACCTAACAAATCTCTGATAGTCTTAACATGATAGATTTGAGCTGTACGCCAATCAATACCAACTTCTGTCTTTAGATTCTCATTTACGTCATAAGCAAATTTAGAAAGAACACCTATTGTAGATTGCCTATTATTACTGTTACGCAGAATACCAATGGATTCTTGATCACCTCTAGATACTGTATCCCCCTGAAAGACAACAATGTCAGCTGAACCACTTGCATTTGCAGCAATGGTACCATCATAATCATGAGTCCAAGGAGCTGGACCAAAATAAAAAGGATAACTACCTACACCAAGATCTGATCTGCCATTGGCATCAAATTTAGCAATATTTCCATAATGACCTGAGCCTCCACCTTTACCACCAGACCAATAGGTACTAGTGGTTAGACGCATATTATCATTCATATCCCAGTAATGATTCAAAGCAACTTGTGGTTTATGGAAAAAATTCATTCTCTCATTAAGTCTATCTTTTTCATGCCTTTCAACACCATCATATACTCCATACATTTCCCAATGCTGACCCCCAGAAGCATCCAAGATTGCCTGAGAAGCTTCTGAAATAGCACCTGTATTTTGATTAAAATCTCTACCTACCTCCTTAAAGTCCTCTAGAGCTTCCTCGGTATATCCATATCCGATTCCGCCTTCAATTTCTTTTGCAAATTTAGTATCATAGGCAGCTATATTTTGCTTGTAACGATTTTGACCATGCTGCTGAGGAGCACCTAAAGCATAAAACTGCAACCTATGTGATTCGTTAATTGTGTATGAAGCATCAAAGAAATAGGCATAGGCATCTGTCCATGTACCTTCATAATAACCTTTCCCAGTTTTTCTAACAAGTGTACTTGAAAGAGCTAGCTTATCATCTAACATAAGGCCTGAGTGGAATGATAAAGTAGACTTTAAAAATCCAAATGCCCCAACCTCTTGTTTGAATGAGCCACCACGACTTTGCGATGAAGGATCTGTTATTATATTCATTGACCCACCGATAGAAGGTGTAGCTAAATTTTGCGCACTTAAACCTTTTTGCATTTGAATGGAGGAAGTAGCATCAGCTAAACCATCCCAATTAGACCAATATACCCAACCATTTTCCATATCATTAACAGGCACCCCATTGAGCATAATCGCAATATTTCTTTGGTTAAAACCTCTAACATTAATTCTAGCATCTCCAGCTCCACCGCCTTGCCCTGTTGAATAAACGCTAGGAACAGTATTTAGAGCAAGAGGAATATCTCTAGAACCCAAACGAAGTGAAAGATCTTCTTTTGTTATATTTGAGTAAGCAACAGGGGTATTATCACCGGCTCTGCTAGCTAGAACTTCAAGTTCACTAAATTCAATTGTGACCGAAGAAAGATTAAAATCCACCTCTTCTGTATCAGCATATAATGTCAAATCTTCATAGCCAATCATTGATGATGTTATTGCAGACCCAACATCTACACCCTCAAGAGTGTAATTACCTTCTTCATCAGTAGCCGTACCAATTTCGGTACCATCTATGATGACGTTCGCACCGGCTAAAGGTGAACCACTTTCTGAATCACTTACAGAACCACTGATAGTGATAACATTTGCGGGTTGATCTGTATCATCACCAAAGTCATCTTGCGAAAATATAATGTTAGAGAAAAATACTAAAGAAATAATTATTCTAAATGATATGCTATTCACTGGGTGTCTCCTTAATTTAATCTAAATTATTTAATATAAACTATTTAGAAATATTCTAAACGTAAACATTAAAACTTAATATAGTTATTCTTTAATTAGTAATTAAAATAATAGTTTTTTCAAATAAGGTACAAATCATTTATAGTCAATAAATTTCAACAAATATCTATAATATAAAACAAATAATAATACCAAATATTATATTTTTTATGCTTGTAAAGCTTGAATGTATTCTACTCTTAACATAGATAAGTAATACAGTGAAAACTAATGATAACAGAAATCCAATAATAACACGAAATCTTTTATTAGGGGAAGACTTAAAAAAAGGTACTTCTGGGTGGTCAAGAATTTCAACTGAATTAAGCCTTCCAGCCTCTTCAATTTTTACGAGCTCCAACTGACTCTTCAAAGTAATGTAAAGCTCAGTCTGCAATTCTACCTCTCTCAATAATCGAGTTTGTTCTAGCATTAAGAATGGAGAAGAGAGTATTGCTCTGTTAGATTCTCTAAAATCTTTTAACTTGTCCTCTGCTTTTTTCAAACTTCTTGTAACATCAGATGCTCTGCCGTTTATAAAGATCTTCTTTTCTTTAATACTATTATTTTGAAATTTTCTTTGAATTTCGTTTACGAAATCAATTATCAATAAAGCTATATCAACGGCCAGTTTAGGTTCATTGGCTCTTACTACTAGAGTCTGAATCTCACTACCCCTAGGTTTCGTAACTGAAATATTTGAGGAAACTGTCTTTGCTAAACGATTAATTTTGACAACTGAATCTTTTTTAGCAATTGGAATTCCTCCATTCAATATGGTAGATAGTCTTAATGTATCTTGATAAGAATTTGAGATAAACTTTTCATCAAGCAGTTTTTTTGCTAAAGTTCTTGATTTTATAATATCAGGAAACATTTCAGCGGATGATAATCTTGAATTTTTGGATGATCTTTTAATATCAAAACCAAAATTTGCAGCTACGCTAGATAATTGAGATATTTGTGAAGAATTTTGATTAGAAATCGGCAAGAACCTTAGATCAGTTATATATACTGGTTCTACAAAATACTGCACATGTATTGCTACTATAATTGTTAATATAATTGGTAACCCATAAAATAATTGTATATTATCAGATATTTTACGCAATAAACTTTTCACTATATCTTCAAAATTGGGGAACTCCTCATGTTTATCAGTTGAAGTCAAATCTAGTACATTACCAATATTGTGGCGCAAATTACCAATCAGATCATTATTGTTCTGCTGTCTGTTGAGGTTAGTTATTTTTTCTCTTAGTAATTGTACATATTTATATGGTACTTGATTTCGCGCCTTCCAATTACTAACCACCTGAGGTGTGACATCAAACTCCTTAGCAATATCCGCAAGTTTTGATGCCCCAAACTTGCTTTCAAGCTCTTTTTTTAAATCTTCAAATGTCATTGATTAGAATTTTGATTTACTATTAATGTTAAAACTAAATATGCTTGACTTAAATCTGCCCAAATAGCAGTTAATTCGCCTGCCCATTCAGTAAAATTAAAAGGCTCAACTTCCTCCTTAGTGCCAATAAATATAATAGAACCATCTTTAACTACAGGAGATGAAAAATACGAAAGCCTCTTCGAAATACCATTTGGATACTTAACATAGCTAGCAGACCTTGAAGCATCTGGTGATAAGCCCCCAGCCATTTTTAAATAACCTTTAAACCTTTGGTTTGGTATAAACTGATAAAGTCCAGGAGAATTCACACTCCCTAATATTCTAATTATGTTAGGTTTAGACTCAATTATTATTTCATCATTATCAAAAACAACAAAGTTTAACTTTGATCTAGGATTCCGCATTATTTTATTGAAAGACACTCTTACTGTGTCATCATCTCTAACTAGCTTCGAAGCTAATGGATAAGATTCGTCACTTAAGCCACCAGCTCTTTTTAGAATATCTGAAACTTTTTCATCTTTATGGGTGATAGGATAAATACCAGGTAAATTTACTTCACCAGATACTGTTACAGTTTTTTCTATAGTCCCAACTGAGTAAGGACGAACTCTGACTATGTCATTTTCGTTAATTTTATATCTTAGTTGAGAGTTGGTGCTATATTTGTCAATTTTTACGGTCTTAATATCAAAATATATTACATCAAGCATTTTTTCAGCCTTGGGGTCATCTATTATCCTACTAATTTCAACTCTAACTTTGGAGAATTTCTTATCAATACCTCCACTTTCTAAAATAAGATCACCAAGTGTCATATTTTTTTTGTGTTGGTAAATACCCGGTTTAATTACTCCAAATATTTTGACAGAATCATCTTCAAAAAAATCTGATTTGGAATATATAACCACCTCATCGTATGGTATTAACTTAAAATTTTCTTTATCATTTAGCGTGTCTAAAACTTTAGCAAGATTAAATTTTTCAATGTAAAACTGTCCTGTTTTTAAGTTTTTTCTATATAGGTCTGCCCTGTTCATAAAAATTCTGCGAACAAAGACGGAATCCTGAAATCCTCCACTTATTCGCAATAAGTCTTTTATCCTCATATTTTCATATAAAGGGTAAGTACCAGGTTGTTTCACAGTACCAGATATTTTAACAATCTTTGGCCAGACGCCCATTACTTCATATTTTGAGTAAACCTTTATCTCGTCTCCATCAATAAGTTCTTTTTTCGCAATACCTCGCCCAGCTAAAACTGAATCTAACCTAAAAGAAATGATTTTTTTATTGTTGCCATCTATCACCCTAAATAAATCAGCTCTTTCTAAATAAAGTTCATTCAATCTTTTTTCATTTTTAAACCCCCCTCCAAAGAATATTAAATCCTCTACTTTTAAATTACGTCTTAAAATAGTAGTGGCTGGATTTAACACATAACCACTTATAGAAACAGAACCTTTAGGCCCAAAGGTAGAAGAATTATAAAATGTTATCTTGTCATTTGATTTTAAATTAATATTATGAGCTGGATCACTGGCCAAAGCTTTTTGTAGGTCAATTGTAATTTGAGTTTTTGAAAAATCTTGATTTGTTCTGATTACATCTACTCTTTCAAGAAAAATGTCACCCACTAAACCATTTGCTTTATCAATCAAACTAATTATATCTAATCCATCACCAATGTCATAGATTCCCGGCATGTTGACTGCTCCTTGAACGTTTACAGTATTTTGTATAATATCAGAAATTGAATAAAATGTTATCTCATCACCATCAACTAATTCTACCTCTATTTTTTTTGACATTACATCATAAAGATTGACATCAATTAATGTTCGATCAACATCAGTGGAAACTCTTTCATTAGGAGGTACTATCCTTTTAATTTGAGCTCTTTTCATATATGTTGAAATCCTTAAACCTCCTCCAATATTAATCAAATCATATAGCATTTCAGTATTTTTCAATTCATATATAGATGGCCTTTTAATTTCACCTTTAAGTTCAATAGTTTTTCCACGAGGTGGAATAAAAACAACATCATCTCTTTGTAATTTAACATCATTTGTTTTTTTCCCGGAGAGGAGGTATTCATAATAATCAATTTCTGCTACTTCTGTTCCTCCTTTAATCAATTTTATTGACCTAAGTGAACCATTGAGATTAGGCCCATTACAATAATACAATGAGTTAAATAAGGAGGTTGTTGATTTGACATTATATGCACCAGGCTGTATCAATTCACCAAGAATAAAAACTCTAACAGGACGTAATACTATTGCACCTAAACTAACATCAAAAAAGGTGGTCGCATTTCCAGATGCAGGATCTAAACTGGAGTATGATTTCTTTAATAGTTTAAAGAGCTTAGACTCCAGTTTATCTATTGACAATCCATTAACAAAAACTTGTCCAACATTTTCAATAAATAAATAACCATCTTTAGATACCAAATAATTACGATTAAATTCTGTGTCTCCCCACAACATAATAATTATTTCATCTCCAGGACCAATTTGATAATTTCCATCAGTTGAAATTTCCAATGATTTTTGAAATAGTTCAGGATCACCTTCAAAGACATTATATCCAAAATATTTATCTTTTATATTAAACTTTTCAATTAATGAATCTGATTCTACAGTTCTATCTAATTTTGTTACCTGATCATCAAGAATTTTTTTGTCTAGTATAGGTATATTACTTTTATCAGATTTGAAAGAAGATTTAATTTCACCAATAGATTTTTCATCAATAATATTTTTTGGTAGCTCAACTTTATTAAAATCATTTTCTAAACCTTTGCCTAAACTACCTTTTGGTATCATTTTTTTTATCTGAGATGGTGATACGCCCAACTTCTTTGCGGCATCTTTTATCAATTTATTATTTAAATTTGTTTGACCATTTAAAAATGTTATTAAACAAATTATAAATATTTTGACAATGTTATGTTTTCTGATTTTACTCATTAACTTACCTCGGATAGATACTGTTAATTAAAATAAATTTTATTGCTATATTATAAATTACAATATTTTATACACATAATATAAATTTTTTTACATTTATTTAAAACATATTGTTACTATATAATTATAAATATTCCCTGACTCTCTTATCAAAATATAAAAATATTAAAATGACGGATAGGTTTTGGAGGCGAAAGCTTTTAGATACAAATAATGAGCAATTTTGCGGGAACCCCTAGGAATCGAACCAAACTTCTTTCTCTAACATTCAATTTACCATAGAGGTAAGGTACCAATCATATACGGAACTAATGCCTTTATCCAGATTAATTGTTGATTTCCAGCCCATTGCACTCAACCTTTTTACATCCAGTAGCTTCCTGGGCATACCATCTGGGTAACCAGAATTAAATTTCAGATCACCTTGATAGCCAACGATATTTTTGATCATCAGTGCTAGCTCTTTGATAGTAACTTCCTCCCCGGTGCCAATATTGATGTGCGAAATATTTTGCCGATATAACTGTTTTGCATCCAGATTATCCATAAGATATACACAGGCATCGGCTAGGTCATCCACGTGGAGAAATTCACGTTTTGGTGAACCTGAACCCCACACTTCAACAAAATCAGTGTTCTGGATTTTTGCTTCATGAAATTTTCGCAACAGTGCCGGGAGAACATGTGCCGTCTCTAAATTAAAATTGTCATTGGGTCCGTATAAGTTATTAGGCATAACTGAAATAAAATTGTCTCCATATTGTCTAAAATAACTCTCACATAATTTGATTCCGGCAATCTTGGCGATGGCATAAGGCTCATTCGTTGGTTCAAGAGCATCCGTAAGTAAATACTCCTCTATAATGGGCTGATTAGCATTTCTTGGATAAATACAGGCAGAACCTAGAAACAGTAATTTTTTCACATTGGCTTCGTGTGCTGCATGAATAATATTATTCTGAATCATCAAGTTTTCATAAATAAATTGCCCTCTTAAATTATCGTTAGCATTTATACCTCCAACTCTTCCTGCAGCGAAAAAAATATATGCTGGTTTTTCTTTATTAAAGAAATCAGTCACATCCTGCTGGTTAATAAGGTCTAACTCTTCGTGGGAATAAAGAATAAGGTTGTTAAAACCACTATTATTTAGTCTCCTTACAATGGCTGAGCCAACCATCCCCGAGTGACCAGCTACAGAAATTTTTTCATTTTTCCTCATAATCTGTTTCTAATAACCGCGCTTTTTCACTTTTCCCCAATCGGCATGGACCATGATCTTTACCAGGTCACCGAAACTAGTTTTTGGTTGCCAGCTCAGTTCTTCTTTGGCCTTTTTGGCATCGCCAAGTAATTGTTCTACTTCTGTAGGACGGTAATATTTTTTGTCAATTCCAATGAATTTCCTACCTGTTTTGGAATCTACACCTATCTCATTTTCTCCGGTTCCTTGCCATTCAATTTCTATGTCCAGTTCTTTGAAAGCCAATTCAGCAAATTCACGTATACTGTGGTTTTCACCCGTGGCCATGACATAATCATCTGGCTGATCCTGCTGAAGCATACGCCACATACCTTCCACATATTCAGGAGCGTAACCCCAGTCCCGCTTGGCATCAAGGTTCCCTAGATAAAGTACATCCTGAAGCCCTTCCTTAATGCGAGCAGCGGCTAAGGTGATTTTGCGTGTCACAAAAGTTTTACCCCGTCTGGGAGATTCATGATTGAATAGGATTCCATTACAGGCAAAAATATCATAAGCTTCCCTGTAATTAATGATGATCCAGTAACCATAAAGTTTTGCAACGCCATAGGGTGAGCGGGGATGAAATGGTGTTTTTTCCGTTTGGGGTATTTCCTGAACATTACCATAGAGTTCAGAGGTTGAAGCCTGGTAAAATTTTGTGTGCAGATCGTTTTCCCGGATGGCATCAATAAAGCGCAAGGTTCCCAGGGCATCCACCTGGGCGGTATAGTCAGGAATTTCAAAGGAGACCTTGACATGGCTCTGGGCAGCCAGATTGTAGATCTCGTGGGGATGAATCTTTACCAGCAGACGGTTCAGATTACTGGCATCCGTGACATCACCGTGGTGAAAGAAAAATTTGTCTTTATATTTTTCGTCATTTATAATATGGTCAATCCTGCCAGTATTAAAAGAACTGCTGCGCCGCACAATTCCATGGACTTCATAGCCCTTTCCCAGCAATAATTCTGCCAGATAGGACCCATCTTGCCCAGTTATTCC
>CAZYDX010000018.1:0-26432 GCA_964646455.1 uncultured bacterium
TCATAAACATCTTCAATAGTGGAGGGGTCTTCACCTACTGCCACTCCTAATGATTTTATCCCTACAGGCCCTCCAGAAAATTTTTCGATTAATATATCTAAAATATTTCTATCCATAACATCTAGACCAAATTCGTCAACACCTAACTGGTCCAATGCTTTATTTGCAACTTCATAATTTATTTCACCTTTTGCTTTAATCTGAGCATAGTCTCTTGCTCTTCTTAAAATGCGATTTGCAACTCTAGGTGTTCCTCTGCTTCGCGTTGCTAATTCCATCGCCCCTTCATCATCTATTTTAACTTCAAGTATATCTGCTGATCTGCATATTATATGAAATAAGTCTTCAGGTTCATAATAATCTACCCTTAAAACTATACCAAATCTATCTCTTAAAGGTGATGTGAGATTACCTAATCTTGTAGTAGCACCAACTAATGTAAAGGGTTCTATATTTAACTGAACACTCCGCGCACTTGGTCCTTTATCAATCATAATATCAATTTTATAATCTTCCATTGCAGAGTATAAATATTCTTCAACCACACTATTTAATCGATGAATTTCATCAATAAAGAAAACGTCTCTGTTTTGAATATTCGTTATCATTCCTGCTAAATCTCCAGCTCGATCAATTACTGGGCCAGATGCTTGTCTTATATTAACATTTAATTCTTTAGAAATAATATTTGCTAAGGTTGTTTTGCCTAGGCCAGGAGGTCCAAATAAAAGAACATGGTCTAGAGCTTCTTCTCTACCATTAGCTGCATCAATATATAATTTTAAATTTTCGACCAACTCTTTTTGGCCAATAAATTCTTCAAACTTTAAAGGGCGAAGTGATTTTTCAATTATGATATCTTCTTCAAAGGGGCTAGGGTCTGTGATATGTATTTCTGTCATATAATGGGAATAAATAGTATTAATTCAGGGCTTAAAAATACAATCTGAAACTGCTGACACCAAGTCTACTAAATTAGTTTTTAAAACTATTATTAATTAATAACCTCATTTAAAAATTTTCCAGTATAAGATATCTTATCTTTTATTATTTGTTCAGGCGTCCCTGATACAATCAACTCTCCTCCTTCATCCCCACCTTCAGGCCCTAAGTCTATAATCCAATCCGATGATTTAATTACGTCTAAATTGTGTTCAATAATAATAACAGTATTCCCACGATCAACTAATTTCTGCAATACTCTTAGTAATATCCTTATATCTTCAAAATGTAAACCTGTTGTTGGCTCATCAAGGATATATAATGTTTTTGTTGTACTCAATTTTGATAATTCAGTTGATAATTTTACCCTTTGCGCTTCTCCACCTGAAAGAGTTGTCGCCTGTTGGCCAAGATGTATATAACCTAGGCCTACATCTTTTAATGTTTTCAACTTTTTTGCTATTGATGGGATATTCTCAAAAAATTCAATTGCTTCATCCACATCCATCTCTAACACATCAGATATAGATTTCCCTCTATATTTGATCTCTAGTGTTTCTCTATTATATCTTCTACCATTACAAATTTCACATGTTACATAAACATCAGGTAAAAAATTCATTTCAATTTTAATAATACCATCGCCTTCACATGATTCACAACGCCCACCCTTTACATTAAAAGAAAACCTCCCTGGCTTATAACCCTTTATCTTTGAATCAGGTAATTTTGCAAATAAATCTCTTACAAAAGTAAATAACCCCGTATAGGTAGCTGGGTTTGACCTTGGTGTTCTACCAATAGGTTTTTGATCAATTTGAATAATTTTATCAATATATCGTAAGCCATTTATTGAAGAATATTCTAATGGATAAACCCTAGAATTGTTTAATTCCCTTGAAATAATTGGATATAATGTTTCGTTAATTAAGGTGCTTTTGCCACTACCAGAAACGCCAGAAATAGAAATTAAACATCCTAAAGGGAAACTAACATTGATATTTTTTAAATTATTGCCTTTTGCTCCTTTTAATTCTATAAATGAAGATTCATTTTTTCTCCTCTTGTTTGGAACTTTTATTATTTTATGTCCAGATAAATATTGACCAGTTAATGACTTTTTTGATTTTGATATACTCTCCGGCTTACCAGCATAAACAATTTCACCACCTAATTTCCCAGCTTTTGGACCAATATCAATAATATAGTCTGACTTTTCCATCGTATCTTTATCATGTTCAACAACAATTATAGAATTACCAATATCTCTTAACGTTTTTAAAGTAGAAAGTAATCTTGAATTATCCCTGGGGTGCAATCCAATAGATGGTTCATCAAGAATATACAAAACACCCATTAATTGTGAACCAATTTGAGTCGCCAACCGAATTCTTTGTGACTCCCCACCCGATAATGTAATTGCTGACCGACTTAATGATAGATAACCAAGGCCTACATTATTTAAAAATGAAAGTCTTTGATTTATTTCCTTTAAAATCTGGTCTGCTATTTGTTCTTCTTTATTATTTAATTTTATATCATTAAAAAAGATCTGTAATTGCTTAACAGACATTGATGATATATCACCAAGGGGTTTTTTATTTATTAACACAGATCTACTTTCTTTTTTTAACCTTGTACCACCGCAAGAAGAACAATCCCTCATGCTCATAAATTGTTCAATCCATTCTCTAATGCCATTAGATTTTGTTTGTTTATACCTCCGCATAAGATTTGGGATTGCTCCCTCCCAGCTACCATTATATGTACCAGTCCATCTATCAGAGCTATAATGCATTTTATATTTTGTTTGGCCAGAGCCATATAGAAGAACATATCTGATATCTTTATCAAGTTTTATCCATGGAGTAGAAAAACTAAAATCAAGATTCTTTGATAGGCTTTTTAAAATACTTCCGTACCAATTACCTCTTGGTTGCTCACCCAAAGAAACGATGGCCCCTTGAACAAGAGATTTATTTTTATCTGGTACAACCAAATCAGGATTTACTTCCATATGTGAACCGATACCTTCACATTTTTTACAAGCTCCAAATGGTGAATTAAATGAAAACATTCTTGGGGTTAATTCATCTAAGCTTATTTCACATTTAGTACATGCAAAGTGTTCACTATAAATATGCTCTTTCCCTTTTAATTCGTGTACACCTATCAGACCCTCACCTAGTTTTAATGCAAGCTCCACTGACTCGGTAATTCTATCATACATTTGTTTTTCAACAGTTAATCTATCAACCAAAATCTCAATTGTATGTTTTTTATTTTTATCTAAATTAATTGCGTCATCAATTTTATATATCTCTTCATTAATTCTGACTCTAATAAATCCTTTTTTTGATACTTGATTTAATACATTTTTATGTTGCCCCTTTTTCCCTCGAATTATTGGGGCTAGAATAAAAACCTTTGTTTTATTTCTAAGTTTAAATATTGTATCAACTATTTGTTGTACAGACTGCTTTTTAATAGCACTACCACATTTCCAGCAATGAGGCTTTCCAATATGAGCAAAAAGCAGCCTTAAATAGTCATGTATTTCTGTAACAGTACCAACAGTACTCCTGGGGTTTCTTGCATTTGCTTTTTGCTCTATGCTAATTGCGGGAGATAGACCTTCGATTGTATCTAAATCCGGTTTTTCCATAATCCCTAAAAATTGTCTAGCATAAGTAGAAAGAGATTCAACATAACGACGCTGTCCTTCTGCATAAATAGTATCAAAGGCCAAAGATGATTTACCAGAACCAGACAAGCCAGTCACAACAACGAGTTTATCTCTTGGTATTCTAACATCAATATTTTTTAGATTATGTTGCCGCGCACCTTTAATTATGATTTCTTTTAAAGATTTCTCATTGTCATATGTTTTTTTAATTTTAGGCATCCTATAAATTACACCTAATAATAAACCAGCACCAAAACACTTAAACAATTTTGCATATACTACTTCCATTAAAATCATTATAATTGAGCTCTTATGAATACTTTAAAAAATCATTGTCTTATTTCTGTCCCACATATGACAGATACACTTTTCGAAAAATCTGTGGTATATATTTGTGAACACAATGAAGATGGTGCAATGGGTCTAATTATTAATAAATCTTTAAGTCAAAGAGAATTAGGTGGCCTTTTACAAATAAATAATAATCTGAGTATTGATTTAAAAACCCCTGATATGAAAACTTTTTTGGGAGGGCCTGTATTAATTGAAAATATAATTGTCCTCCATACGAATGATATAGCAACAGAAAATGCTATTTCTATTAGTAACAACATTTCAATTTCAAGTGATGAAAAAATATTAAAAAAAATTAGTAACGTTAATAAATCAAAATATAAAATTTTCTTAGGGCACTCTGGATGGAATGGTGGCCAACTTGAAAGAGAGATTGAAAATGGAGATTGGCTAATACAAAAACCTAGTACAGACTTAATATTTGATATGCCACTAGAAACTATCTGGGAACATGCAACAAAGTCTCTTGGAATAGAGATAAATAATATTTCAAGTATCGGTGGTTCTGCTTAAATACTTCTATAAATTGCTAATTTGGTTATAAAAGACCTATGAAAAAATATCTCCCACATTTATCTATTATTTTTGCAGCACTTTTATGGAGCATGGATGCTTTCCTAAGACAATCTCTTTATTCTTTATCGCCTCTATTGATTATAACAATAGAGCACGGTATCGGTAGCCTGTTGTTCATTCCCATTATTATAAAATATTGGAATAAAATAAAAACACTAAATCAGTCAGGTTGGATTTCTATCTTATGGATCTCATTCCTTGGTGGGATATGTGGTACATATTTTTATACAAAAGCATTAGGATATGTTGGCTATATTGATTTATCAATAGTTGTTCTTCTTCAAAAATTCCAACCTTTATTTGCCGTTTCTCTCGCTGCAATTATTCTTAAAGAAAAACTATCAAGTCGCTATCTCATACTAGCCTTTTTTGCTATGATTGGGGGCTATTTAGTTACATTTGGGAATAAACCTATATCAATTTGGGATAATAATACTATAATTGCAGCATTATTTGCACTACTGGCTGCTTTTTGTTGGGGTAGTTCAACTGTCCTAGGAAAACATGCATTGATATACTTTCCATTTAGTTTGGTTACTGCACTTCGTTTAATTATCACAACAACAGCTGGTATATTAATAATTATTTTTTCAGATTGGAGTATTATTTATAGTTCTGTATCATATGAACAATGGAAAATGCTTTTACTGATTGTTTTTTCTACGGGTACTGTTGCTTTATTTGTTTATTATTATGGTTTAAATAAACTACCTGCTTCTTATACAACCCTTTTTGAGTTGTTCTGGCCATTATCTGCTGTAGTTATTGATTGGCAGGTTAAAGGAAAACCCCTTTCATTTACTCAATTATTAGGAGCTTTTATACTACTAAGTTCTATGACAGTTCTAACTCAACTAAACTCAAATGAACGATCTCAATCTTAAATATCATAAACATAACCAAACGTATAATATTATACATGAGTTTTTTTGGGGGTTTGGAAGCGCCTTCCATACTATTTATGCTGTCGTTCCCTTATTTTTAAAAAAACTTGGTGCGCCTGAGGCAATCGCCATGTCATCAACTGGCTTGTTTTCAGTCCTAATTGCAATACCGATGCTTTTAACTGCAGCTGTTAGTCGTAATATAGTAAACTTGAAAAAAGCAGTGATAAGCGTACACTGCCTAATACTTACTGTGTCATTTTTTATGGGATATACATTTACCTTTTCTAATATAGGTAGCAGTCCGAATGCATGGAAAGTATATTTTTTCTTTTTTATTTTATATTCATTATCAGTTGGAATAATCATCCCTATTTGGGCAGATTTTCTAGATAAAACTACTAATAAATCACTCAGGGGTAAATTTTTTGGATTAGGATTTGCTTTTAATAGTATAGGGGGATTTGTTGGTGGTATTATCCTTAAAGTTTTATTAAAAAAGAATATTCCATTCCCAAGTAATTTTGGTTATGGATTTTTTATTTTATTTATTAGTCTATTGTTTGGAACCGCAATATTTTATTTTTACAAAGAAAAAAAACGAACGCACAATAAAAAATCATATGCTCAATTTAAGGCTGAAACTAAATTAATCATTAATAACCACCCAAATTTCCATCGGTATCTTTTTTCAAGAATATTTTATTGCGCTACCCTGCCGGCAATGGGCCTATATGCTATTTTTTGTCAAAATAAATTTAATTTTGATATTAGTGAGGTTGGATTATTCGCTGTGTTAAACGTTACATCGATGGGTATAGTGAGTTATTTTTCAGGAAATATTGGAGATAAATTTGGACATAAGATCAGTATGGTATTCGCTTATTCATTTCATTTTTTAGCAGTAGCGCTTGCTTTAAATGCAAAAAATATGTTTTGGGTTTATAGTATTTTTATCGTAATTGGTGCTGGTCAAGGATCTTTCATGCCATCAGCAATGAATCTCATATATGATTTTGCTGATGATAGAGATAAAAAAACTTATATGGCTCTAATAGATTCTTTCTTGGCCCCATTTGCTCTAATTTTTATAGTAGGTATAGGAGTTCTGGTTAATAGAGGTGAATTTATTTTGTCATTTTATATCCTGGGGGCTTGTTTATTGTTAGCAATTATCATTCTTCAATTTTTTGTAAAAGATCCAAGAGAAAATACCAATCAAATAAATTCATCTATTGATTGATTTTCTTCTTGATTTTGGAACACATGAACATCAATATTGATAGTTGATAATTATGATTTTATCTAAACAACATATAAAGCAATCAATATTAATGCTAGTTGCCGCATTTTGTTTTTCATGCGAAAAAGACCCCGAGCAGCATCTAGAACTTGGAAATTGGTATCTACAAAAAGGTCTCATTGATGAAGCAATCACTGAGTTTCGAGAAGTAAGCCGACTACTACCACCAGACCATAGTAAGTTAAACAGAGAACAATTTAAAGTTCTTGGAACGGCACATTTTAAGTTGGCACTATCCTATACGAAAAAAGGATGGTGGGAATATGCTTTAGTAGAAGCAAAAAATAGTTTTGAGCTTTCACCTTCTCCAGATACACATGAATTAGTTAAACTAATAAAAGAAAAGCTGTCGCTACAAAATAAACAACATCAATCTTAAAATCGATTTAGTCTGATTAAAACGAGCCAGACCTGTGCTCACCACCATCACAATATATTATAGAACAGTTGATAAAATCGGCTTCAGGCTCTAATAAAAGCTTAACCGCATTAGCAATATCTTGAGGCATAGTTGTTCTACGCATAGGATTTCTCTTTTTTGTGTTTTTAACCCAAGTTTTCCACCTATCAGTTATTTTAGTAAGGGCACGAGTAGGAGTTATCCCAGCCTGAATAGCATTAGCAGTAATTCCAAACTCTCCAAGCTCCCAACCAATTTGTCTGATGATAGCCTCCATAGCAACTTTTGCTACACTTACTGGCCCATAGCCCTCCATGGCAAGGTAATTCCCTTCGCTTGTGAGGCCAATAATCCTGGATCCATTTCCAATTATTTTTTCATCAAATAGTTTTTGAGTCCAATACAATAATGAATTTCCCATTACATGTATTGTCATGTCCATTTGCCGCTGAGTCACTGGTTTGTCCCCAAAAAAATTAGTTGTTGTACCAAATGCTATACTATGTAATAGTAGTTTTAGATGACCACTTCCAACAATCTCTTTTATTTGTGGTATATATTTATCCATCGTCACTTCTGATGCTGCATTGGTATTCCAGTAATGACACTTACCACTATTTAACTCTTTAACCTTAGAAATTGTTTGTTCTGCTTCCTTTTTGGTTTCACCTCGATCAAAATGAAACCCTATAATTCCATAACCTTTCTCGGCCAAACTTATTGCTGTCGCACCACCGTGCCCTGTAGAGGCACCAAGTATTAAAGCCCAATTAGACATATTCCCTCCATTGTTCATTACTTAATTTACCTGAATTATAAAAACTAAATAGATTCAAATGTTTAATTCACAAATTCATAATAATTTAACCAGCTTAAAATAAGGACATTAAAGGAACTACAATTTTATGATACAAAAAAATGTTTATAGTAAAGAAGAATTATTATCTATGGCCAATGGTGAGATGTTTGGGCAAGATAATGCAAAACTACCTTTAGAACCAATGCTGATGATTGACAGAATACTAAGCATAGAAAAAACTGGTGGAGTATACAATAAAGGGTCAATCATAGCAGAGCTAGATATCACTGAGGAGTCTTGGTATTTTCATTGCCATTTTAAAGGAGACCCTGTTATGCCAGGATGTTTGGGACTTGATGGTATGTGGCAATTGGTGGGCTTTTTTCTTACTTGGAGTGGGGCACAAGGAAAAGGTAGAGCCTTGGGTGTAGGTGACGTAAAATTTAGAGGACAAGTTAGGCCCTATCACAAAAAAGTTGTTTATAAAATAAACATAAAAAAATTAATTACTAAGTCAAAATCTATGATATGGGCTGATGGTGAGATTAGTGCTGATGATAAAAAAATATATACCGCAAAAAACCTTCAGGTTGGCATTTTTGATAATCTGGTATATGACTTTGGAAAAGACCCCTCTCTAGACTCCTTTTAAATGTCTTTACAGTGTGGTATAGTAGGACTACCAAATGTTGGCAAGTCCACTCTTTTCAATGCATTGACAAGATTAAGTGCTCCTGCAGAAAATTTTCCTTTTTGTACTATTGATCCACATATAGGGATAGTAAACCTACCGGACAAACGTCTTGATGAACTAAAAAATATTTATAAACCAGAAAAGGTAACTCCTGCAACTGTTGAATTTATTGATATAGCAGGGTTGGTTAAGGGAGCAAATAAAGGAGAAGGACTTGGCAATAAGTTTTTAGGACAAATAAGAGAGACCTCAGCAATAATCCATGTGATTAGATGCTTTGATGATCCAAACATTGTACATGTTAATAGCTCTGTTGACCCCTTAAGAGATGCAGGAATTATTGAAACTGAATTATTATTGGCAGACCTTGAAACACTAGAAAGAAAAAATGAAAAAACTGAACGCCAAGCTAAGAGTGGTGACAAGCAGTTATTATTTGAACTAGAGTTAATTAAAAGGTTATTAAATCACTGTGGAGATGGGCTAAGGGCAAATAGCCTTGATTTAGACCCCGAAGAATCAATTGCGCTTAAATCATTCCACTTATTGACTAATAAGCCAATTCTTTATGTCGCCAACGTAAGCGAAAATGATATAGTTAATGACAAAGAGAATAATTATTTAATTCAGTTGAATGATTATGCTAAATCAAAAAGTCATGGACTTATTAAAGTATGTGCCTCTATTGAACAAGAGATATCAACATTATCTGCTGAGGAAGAAAAAAAATTTTTATCAGAATATAATTTAAATGAGTCAGGACTAAATAAAGTAGTAAGAGAAAGTTTTAACCTTTTAGGTTTACAAACTTATTTCACTGGAGGACCAAAAGAGGTAAGAGCCTGGACAATACCAAAAGGCTCAACCGCAAAACAATCTGCTGGAGCAATACATAGTGATTTTGAACGTGGTTTTATTAAAGCAGAGGTATTTAGCTATAACGACCTTATTGAACACAGGTCAGAAAATGCCCTGTATGAACTAGGCTTAGCTAGAACCGAAGGAAAAGAATATATAGTGAAAGATGGAGATTGTATTTTCTTTAAATTTAATGTTTAAATAAATTATTAAAGGTAATTATTCTTCGTAGTCATCTTCGTAGTCATCTTCGTAGTCATCTTCGTAGTCATCTTCATCATAATAATACTCTGGCGGATATGCATAAACATAAGGATTATTATACTGAGAATTATTAGGCTTAGATTCCTCAACGACAGGAGCTTCTTTTTCTTCAGCACTACTTTCCTGCTTTACAACTATGACTTTGGGGTCATTACTATCTTTTTTTAAATCATATCCTTTGAGCGCTTTTTCTACCCATCTTTTTTCTTGGTCAGTTAAATTATTATTTGCACCTATCGATTGAGCAAAAGGTTGGTTTCTAAATAACATCCCCGTTAATATTGAGAAAAATAGGATAACTAAAGCGAATAAAAATCCCTCAGAAATAAACTCAATTCCTCCCCACATGTTTTGAGTTACTCCAAACCCCATAAACACACCGATTGATAACAATACACCAAAAAAGATAATAAGATTACCTAAATTAGATGGTGGAGATGACTCCATTATAACCATGTATAAAAACCACACCAATATACCTGCTATGGCAATATATATACTAAATAGATACTCACCGAGGAAAAGAGCTGTAAAAAAACCAATTATAGCTCCTGAGGGTATAATATACCCCACCCCGGATTTAATGTCGTTATTCATAACGAAACTCCGATTTTACCTGCGAATTACTCCTAAAATTGATTTATTTAGACACCAAATGCAAGTTTTTTCCATCCTATAATTTTTATGGGGATTTCACTATTAAATCAACAATTTTGCATATAAAAGTAAGTCAATATTTTGATAACATATGAAACCTAAAAAAATAAAAATTGGTGTGGTCGGCGTAGGTCATTTAGGGCAGCACCATGCAAAGCACTATAACTTATTAAAAAATATAGACCTGGTTGGTGTTTATGATACTGACCTGAATAGAGGCAAAGATATAGCGGGTCAATATGGTACTAAATTCTACGATAATCCTTCAGACCTAATGCAAATTTGCGATGGGGTTTCTGTAGTTACACCGACAGAAACACACTATGATGTTGCAAAAATGGCAATAGAGAACTTTGACTGTCATGTCTTTATTGAAAAACCGATTACTGAAACAATTGAACAGGCAGATCATTTAATTGCATTATCAAAAACAAAAAATAAAATCATTCAAGTCGGACATATCGAAAGATTAAACCCTGCGCTAAGAGCATTAGAACAATACAATCTAAATCCGAAATTTATAGAAATTCAAAGACTAGCTCCTTATACAGTTAGAGGAACTGATGTTCCTGTTGTACTGGATCTAATGATTCATGATATTGATATTTTATTATCATTAGTGCAGTCTGATGTAAATAGTATACATGCTAGCGGTGTTTCTATAATAACAGATTCAGTTGATATCGCAAATGCAAGAATACGATTTAACAATGGAACCGTATCTAGTATCACATCCAGCAGGGTTGCCAGAGACAAGGTAAGAAAAATAAAAATATTTCAAGAAAATCTATATTCAACAATAGACTTATTAATGGAAAAAACAGAAATCTATAGTATAACCAAAGACCCAGCCTTAATCCCGGATGTATTACAAACAGAACCATTCACACAAAATAATAAAGAAAAATTCATTGCCTATCAAAAACCTGAGCTTAAAAAATATGATTTATTGGGATTAGAAATGAAAAATTTTATAGGCTCAATCAAAGGCAGAGAAGAACCAATCGTTAATGGTCTTGAGGCTCGAAACGCATTAGACGTTGTTATAAAAATAAATAATATGATACTTGAGGACTTAAAGTAATGGACATACGACAATTATTTTTTAAATACCGAAGTTATACCCCTATCCCGATTTTGCTCTTAATAATTTATCACTCTGGCCCGGCACCTCCATATATACTGAACCAATACATCAAAATAATGGATAGCGCATACGCACCCTTTTATATCGATAATAAAACGATTGGCTTAGCATTAATATCCTTAGGAGAATTCATACGGATTAGTGCTGTCCAATATGCTGGTGGCGCAACAAGAACAAGGAATGTTGGAGCACCATTTTTGTGTACATCTGGTCCATATTCCTTAACAAGAAACCCTTTATACTGTGGTAACCTTATCATATACATCGGAACAGTGTTTTTTGCTGGAGGAGTTTGGATGTGGCATATTTTACCTCTGGTAGCAATATTTTTTATTTTTCAATATTACCATATAATATCTTTAGAAGAAGAAACCTTAAAAATAAAATTTAAGGATCAATATGAATTATATTTTAAAAATGTACCTCAGCTTTTTCCCAGATTTTCACCGTGGAAAGAAGGAAATCAAACAAAACCAAAAAATTTAATTAGTACCATTAAAACGGAAAAAAGAACACTGCAAAATATTTTCTTTATTACTTTGATAATTATATATAAAAAACAACTGACAATTATCTATACAATAACTATAATGGGAATTGTAGGGGCTTCATATGAAATTTTTTATGGACTACGTTCAATTTTCTCTTTTCTTAATATATAATGGACTATCAACTGTCAACTACAAGGTTGTAAAAATCAAAATATAGATACTATTTGCATAAACATAATGAAAACTTTTCTATGAAACCTAAAATCAATAGCATTTTTATTGTTGCAGGCGAGCCATCAGGTGACACCCATGCTGCAAAACTAGTTTCAGCTATAAAAGTTATATCTCCAAAAATAAAATTTTTTGGAAATGGTGGAGATAAAATGGCGAAGGAAGGTGTTGAAATTATTCATCACATTAAGGATCTATCTGTAATGGGCTTTATTGAAGTCGTAAAACACCTTCCTAGATTATTGCATATTATGGGAGAAACATTATCTGCCATAAAAAAAATTAAACCAGATAGAATTATATTGGTTGATTACCCTGGGTTTAATCTTCGACTGGCAAAGAAAATTAAAAAACTAAAGATGGATATCCCTGTTACTTACTTTATCCTGCCACAGCTATGGGCCTGGAAAGAAAATAGAATAAACATAATGAAAAAAACGATAGACCAATCTATTTCCATTTTCCCCTTTGAATCAGAATGGTTTAAATCTAAAGGTTTAAATACTTTTTATGCTGGGCACCCTTTTATTGAAAGAGAGTACAATGCTGATAAAAAAACAAATTTTTTCAATAAACATAATTTTAGTCAAAATCGACCGGTTCTCATTTTGCTACCAGGAAGTAGACAACAGGAGATTGACTATCACTGGCCTATTTTTTTAAGTACAATGTCAAACCTGAATAAAACATTTCCAGGGCTACAAACAATCGTTATAAAATCTAGTAATATAAAACTAGCACCTGTACCAGAGCATATTAAAATTGAACAACATTCTATTCCTGCAATAAAATATGGTACTGCTGCAATAAGCTCCTCCGGGACTGCTACTTTGGAGTGTGCATTAGCAAACTTACCAACTGTTGTATGTTATAAAATGTCTTATTTTAATTGGATTCTATTTAATTTTTTTGGTAAAGTAAAATACATTTCCATCGTAAATCTAATTGCAGACAAAAAAATTATTCCTGAATTGATACAGAAGAAAATGACCCCAAAAAATATAATGAAAAAGATATTTCCCTATCTTGATATTAAATCAAATAAAAGACAGACTACTTTAAAAAACTTTAATAAAGTAAGAAAAATTTTAGGGAGCCCCGGAGTTTTTGATAGAATTGCAAAAATTATAGTTCATGGGGAATTAACCAATTGAAAAAAAAACACGGTAAGGTTAAGATTGCCTTGCAGGCGGTCTTAGGGCAATGGATCCTTAGTATTATCTATAAAACCAATAAGTGGGATGTCAGAGGAGAAGAGAACTATAAAACTGCACTAAACAAAAATAAAAGCGTAATAATATCTGTCTGGCATGGAAACTTATTAGTACCTTTTATGCATCTCGCAAAAAATAATTATTATGGGTTAGCTGGTACAAATCGAGATGCTGAAATAATATCTAAAATAGGTATAAAACTCGGATGGAAATTGTTAAGAGGTTCAAGCTCTGATAAAGGACCTGAAATTTTCACTGAAATAGTAAAACTTCTAGATAACCCACCGTGCCTAGTAGCTATGACACCAGATGGCCCCAAAGGTCCAGAAAGAATACCAAAACCTGGCATTATTAGAGCTGCCCAAAAAACCAGGTCAGTTATCATTCCGGTTGCATCGTGTTCAACAAAAAATTGGCAGTTTATAAACTGGCATACTTTCTTTTTAGAAAAGCCGTTTGGGAAAATATTTCTTGAATATGGGGCCCCAATATCATTTAGCAAAGATGATGACTTTGAATCATGTAAAAAAGTTTTAATTGATTCAATGAATACAATAGAACGAACGAACAGAAATCGTGCTGAACAATAAAAATAATAACTATCCCCGCTTTATTTTATATCCACTATCCTTGCTATATCAAGTATCATTATTTATTAGAGAATTTTTTTATAAAATACATTTATTGGAAACCAAGTCTCTTCCTTGCAAAATCATTAGTGTTGGAAATATAACTGTTGGTGGATCCGGCAAAACACCAACTGTAGAATACCTATCTAAATTGCTACAGTCAAAAGGTAAAAAAGTTGGAATTATAAGCAGAGGTTATTGCAGAAACTCAAAAAATACATTAATAGTAACTGATGGTAAAACTAAACCAAAAACATGGATGACTTTTGGTGATGAGCCATATTTGCTAGCTCAAAAACTAGATAATGTTCCAATCATTGTTGGAAAATCTAGATATGAAGCTGGAGCTAAAATGATTGAAAATTTTAATCCAGATATAATAATTATAGATGATGGGTTCCAGCATATATCGCTATCAAGAGATTTAGATATAGTCTTGGTAAACTCAAAAGACACACAAGATACACATAAATTAATTCCAGTTGGGCTACTGAGAGAACCAATATCAAACTTATCAAGAGCTAATTTAGTGGTTTTAACAAAAACAAATATCCACAAACCAACTGATTATTTAATTAATATTATTGAAAATGTAAAATGCCCAACTATAAATAATAAGATAGAACTAGATGACATCTTAATAAACAATGACGGAAAATCATATGATTTAGAAATTATTAATTCGAAAAATGTGTATATCTTTTCTGCTTTAGGGGATTATGAGGGATTTGAAAAAACCATGGAAAATTCAAGAGCGATAATCGTAGGTCATGATAAATATCCCGATCATTATAATTATACTTCAGACGATCTTAAAAAAATTGAAAAGAACGCCAAAAAAAATGGTGCGCACTTTATAATTACAACGGAAAAAGATATCGTAAAAACAAAAGACTATAATAGTGAAATGGGTATATATGCTGTTAGAATGAAAATGGTTTTTGAACCAGAAGTTTTACTAAATAATTATATTGAAGAAGCGATCTAAAAAAAATTAATTCATTTGCCCAGCACCCCAAGCAAAAACAACCCCAACAAAAGTAAGCATCAAAGGCCACCCGCTATTTACTAACTGTTTAGCACTTGGGTCATAAAAAACATGCACCTGAAAATCATGAGTAGTTGTAGCACCATGCTCATCTACCGCCATTAATATAAAATCATTTACCCCATCTTGGTTTTTTCTTGGTGTCCACTCTATAGAAGCCGTTCTTCTATCAAATTTAGCAAATTTAGGTAGCCTCACAGCTCTATATGTCACTTTATCTCCATTTAAATCCTCAGTAGTTAATTTATATCGCCATGTATGGCCAGTTAGACCAACAGGTTTTGGAGTAGAAATAATTGAAGGTGGATTATTAATAAATATTTTCCCTGATTGGATATCTGTCCCATATCCATCAGTAACAGAGACTTCAAAATCATTATAATTAATCTGGGCAGCTTTAGGAACCCATAATAATTTACCGCTTTTATCTAACTGCATTCCATGAGGACCTTTAATAAGAGTATATTTCAAATTTGCTCCCTCATTTAAATCTTCTACCCTTATTTGATATTTAAACAACTCTCCAACTAAAGCCATCCTAGGCGTATTTGATATAATTGTTGGCATATGATTAGAGTAAACTTCATATACTTGTTCATCCTTAGTATATCCGTCTGATACCGTAACAGAAACCCTATGCATATCTGTTTGTGATTTTTTAGGCGTCCACTTAATAGCACCAAAAGATTCATCAACTTCCATGCCCTCAGGAAACTCTGTTAGTGTAAATCTTACTGGGTTAACTCTTTCAACCAATAACCGAGGAGGCTTGCCTTTATTCCCTTGAAAAAATTCCCAAAGAAAATCTTTTATTTTTATAGTTCTTCCATTAATTGTAGATGCAATCACCCACAATCTATTATCTTCGTAAAAAACTGACTGAATGTATCTTTTTAGATTTAGCCTTGATACAAGAGTGTCAGCAGGATATTTAGGGTTTACATAGTAAACCTCATCAGCATTATACCAGTCTCCAAGAAACCTATCTATATTATGAATAACAACATCATCTGATATATTTATACTATAAATTTTAGTATTGCTCACATCTTCAACTTTAACAACCTTATTAAATGGGAGTAACGCTCCTTTATTTCTATCTACTGTCATAATTTTATAACCATATTCATCACCAACAGTCGCTGTCATTGTTGGTACAGATACAATTTTAATTGGAGCATTTACAAAAAATTCAGACTCAATGAATTTGCTGAGATTACCATCAGAAATTTCTATTCTAAGCTTATGAAAATCAACCTGTGCTGTGGAAGGCTCCCAATGTAACCTGCCAGTATGTGGGTCCATTCGCATCCCCTCCGGAAGAACATGAGCTGTGTATATTAATTTATCATTAATATTTGGATCATGAACTTTCAAATCAAAATCCCAAATTGCACCAACATTTATTTTTGTCATAGGAGCAGGCGCTTTTTGAATTACAGGAGGATGATTAACAAATACCTTAACAAACTGAGTATCTGAAGCAACACCATGGGTTGATACTAGAGAATACTCTACAGTGTCTATTTGTGTTTCTTGCGGTACCCAAGATAGATGACCTGTCTTCTTATCAACTGTCATTCCGCTAGGGCCGAAAAATAATTTATAGTTCGCGTCTTGACTTGTTCTTTGGCGCCATACTTTTACATCATAATTATATTTTTCACCGACAGTAGCAATACCAGGTGCCTTAGATAATATCCTAATTCCAGACCTAGCCGATAATTGAAATTCCTGAACATCTCTTTCAAAGCCATCAGAGACAACAAGTCTGACATCATATTGTTCAGCATTAATACTATCTGATTGCCAATACAGTACTCCATCTTTAATAGACATCCCAGGCGGAGCTACTTCTAAATAAAACTGTAAAGAAGCGTCTTTATTTCTATCTCTGACAATCGGCTCATATTGAAATATCCCACCAGCTACAAATTCTGTACCTAAGGGTTGCGTTAAAAATCGAGGTGGATCATTAACATAAATCCATATTTTTTCATCTCTACTTTCTAAAACAGGGACTGTTTTATACTCTTGATTTTGGCTACCTATAGGCGATAAAGACTCCATTATCTCATCTACCTTAACTCTAACTAAGTAAGATATTGGAAAAGCATCTAATTGTTCTTTATTTGGAACCCATCTTACGGTTTGGCTTTCATAATGAAAAAACATTCCTTTTGGTGGTGGAATTTGCCACCTAAAGCTATGAAATGACTCTGTAGTATCTCTTAATAACATATATTCAAAAGGCTGATTTAAAGTAAGAATATATTGTGGAAGAACATGTTTTGGTAAACGTTGACCAATCATTTCTTCTTCTTTCAAAGTTTTAGGGCTTTCGAGCGTCCTAATAACTTTTTTCGGCGGTGTTGATTTAGGTTGTTCTTTTAAAACATTCCCCTCAATTACTGACGGGTCTAAAGCTTTTGGCACACTTGGAACTCTTTGTTCACCTAACTCAGTAATAACTTCTTTCTCAGGCTGAGGAAGTTGTGGTAATTGCTCTGGTATAACTTCAACATATATTTCAGGTACCTCTGGCTGCACATCCTCAATATTTGAAAGTAAATCTGGAAGTTGTTCTGATATAAACTCGGTACTTAAAAGAAAACCTTGATCGTATTGCGCAGATTTTTTACCAAGATCTAATATATATATTGAATTTTCTTTCCCACCCCAGCCTGAAACAAGGATATTTCCTGTATAATTGCCTAGTTTAGTTAATGGCAACATTGAAAAAACTTGTATATCCTCAGGGACCTTGGACATAACATTCCTCACGCTTTCCATACCCCCATCTTGTCCAGAAACCATCGTTAGTGCATTAATATCAGATGAAAGCATTAAAAGATCTTTAAATGTATCTTGGTTAAAATCTGCAATCTCAATCTGAGTTAATGGGCCAGGTTGAACGGGCACTCTTTCAATAACTAAAGTTGCTGGTGTTAATGTCAAAGCAATTATATCACCAGACCTGAATGATACTAAAACATCTTTAAATCCATCAGCATCCCAATCAGTAAGCTGAAATGAATTGTGAAGAATCCCACTAATCCCATCAAAATTTTTTCTTATTAATTGACCAGAGTCAAATATCCCGCCTATGTTATAGAATGGTTGTGCTTTTATTGTACTCCCTTCTGGACTAATGGCCAATACATCTTCATAGCCATCATTATCATAGTCAACTACTGCAGTATATAAAAGGCCTGAGCCAACTAAAAGATCGTCTGGTCTGATTTTTTTCGTTATGACAAGACGTCCTTGACTATCTAAATCTAAAAATGCAAATCCCCTGTATGGACTACCCAATGATAACACTAATTCTTGATCACCATCTGCATCCTGATCTAACATAGAAAAATTATTACACCTTAATGATCTGTCTTGTTTTCCAATATCTAAGGTAACAGAAGGTAATTCTGAAAATGATTCCTTCTCCCAGCTATAGACAGCAACAAACACGTGTGGAGTTGCGTTAGTGCCAAATCTTGATAAATTCATAACAATAACCAAATCAGGAACACCATTACCATCAAGGTCCCCAATTTTTGCATCAACAAAATAGCCATCTAACTCTTTTGGAGCATCGAACTCCCAAACCACAGTCTGGTATCCATCACTATCAATCTCATTATACCTAACCATAGTTGGGAAAACATTTTTATCGGGGTCTAATTCAAGTGAAATAAATTCAAGAAGATTATCTCCATCTAAATCAAAAGATCCATCCATATGAACAATCTTTTGACTAAATGAAAAACTAACAACCAGTAATATGATTGTTATAATCTTTTGTCTAAATATTAAATTTTTCATAATTAATAAATAATTATTACCATTGAATAATAAATTTTTATTGGTCTAATTCACTAGAGTCAATATCAGTACTAATTGACTCCGGTAGATTACTACCACTATCTAAATTATTTAAAAAATTATCGTTTTTTAAGGAATCGGGTACAGTTTTAATATTTTCTAATTTCAATGTATCATTTCCTCCTTTATTATTTATTTTTTCGGAATCCGGTGTTGCAGTTTTATCTATTGGACTTTGAGGCCCTGGGACAGGCATTTCTGTTTTGGCTTTTGAGTTTGTAGTTACTCCCTGACCTTCAGGATAAATACCCTTCAATGGGTCTACAGGAATTCTTGGGTTTTTTTGGTCGAACTGTTCTTCTGGTAGCCTACGTTCATGAATAATTTTTGGCAGTTTCCCATTCGGACCAAATAGTGGTTCTTCTAAGTATGTACCTTGCAATAAATTGGTTTTCAATGAGTCAGAGAATTCTTCTTGAATCAAACGAGAAAACATTGCAGCTGGTTCCAAATAACCAGCTATATCAAACTCAGTTGTGATTTTTTTAGAACCATTTTCGCGAACTTTTACCTCACCACGTATTGCCTGAAGCGTACCTTCATTTAAAAAAACAGCTAATGATTGTGAGGGAACAGAAGGCGTCGTAGAAGATAAATAAAGCCCCTGATAGTTAACACTATCTCCAGTGTCATCAAATGAAAATTTAATCAACTTGTCTTTAAAATCCATTCCTAAGCTAGTGGGAAACCCTTCAAAAAAATAATCGGGAAATTCAAATAATTTTGGATCAAAAGCCTCTGGTTGATATGATTGAGATATAGAATCAACACCAGGAGAAATTGACATAAAGATTATATTAGTTTGCATATCATGAACCATAGTCAATGTGGTTATACTGTCTGAGACTTGTTCCTTTAGAGTATATGCAAAGTCATAATCATTCCCTCTTCTAAGATAATTTATATTTGCAGACACACTATGCTGAAAATGTGTTGGTTCGCCCATAGGAGGTATTTGATTCACATTTATACCAAAAGGTGCTTCGCCATCAAAAACATATCTATCTTTTTCCCCTTTTGAAGGAGCCATTACCATAACATAATAAAGCCCAATAGATCGATTATCAGAATCCTCCCTATTGGATAAATCGATTGGCTCAGGAACTAAGGCATTTCGCACTGTATCTTCCCAGGTGTTTATAGTAGACACTGAATCAGATGGTCCAAATACAGTTTTATGAAACGCAACTTCTTTATCTTCATCAGGGATTGGATTTACAAAAACTGAATCTTTTGCTGCCAATAAAGTTGAATCTACCTGTTCGATTTTTACAGATGCCTTTGCCGCCCATAATTTACTATCCATGTCATCATTTTTATTAGGGATGTCTATTTTACTATCCGCCTTTGGTTTTTTTACAATCCCTGCTTCATTTAAATAATCTACTAGGGTTGGTCCATCTATCTTTTTCGGTTTATAGCTAGGACTGTTATAATTACTATTATTGACATAATCATTTTTTGTCATGACTTTATTGTAAAATCCAGATTCTATTCTCGAACTTACTAGGGTTAATATTTCTGATTGTTTTGGGTCTTCCATTTCTAAAAATAAATCTTCATGCGAGAATTCAGAATCTGTCAAACTTATTTTATCATTTAGTATGTTGAGTATCTTTACCTCACCAGTCCGAAAAGGTATTAAAAGACCTTCTCTGCCTTTTTTTAGATTATTATATGCCTGAACCTCTGCACCAATAATGCCTCTAGATTTTCCCAGGCCTACAATTTCTGTCGTAATATGTTTAAAATTATTTTTTACATTAAATATGGCAATCTTTAGAGTATTGAGCTCTGCAGAAAATTGTGCTACATAATTATTGTCCCCAGATGAAAAACCACCTGAGTACATATGACCAAAACCATTTTGAATGAGTGGGTCAGATAATGTAGACACTTTATCAATTTTTAATCGGTTATTGTTGATATTTGGTTTGATGATTAAAGTTTTTCTTACAGGTGTACCAAAAGAAACAGATAGATATCCTGGCATTCCTTTAACTCTTGAAAGATTAAGAGGGCGAATATTATCTATCTCTAACCCAGACTTCCCTGCCACTAAAGGTAACTCTGAGAAACCACCCATTGTTCCTTCAAAGACATATAGCCAGCTGGTGTTATTACTGTTTATATCTATTTTTGAAGTTGCAACAAGGTCAGGCTGACCATTACGATCAATATCTACAACGGAAACATCCGTAAAATAAGTGCCTTCTGGAAGAATATATGACCATAGAGTATCACTAATAGATTCATCTTGAAGTTCAACTAATACAGCTTTTCTATCAGAACTACTAATAATTAGAACCTCTTTCCGGCCATCACCATCAAAATCATAAAGACCGCTGGTCCTATTTAGTTGCCCGCTAAATACAGACTGTGTAAATAGTATAAATACTAATATGTATCCGCAACTAGCAATAATATTATTATTTTCCCGCATCATTATACTTTCTGCCCCTTTGGATAATTCCATCGAGACGTATCTATTTTAGAGGAGAATATAGAAATAAACTCCCTTACCTCGTTTACTCTAGCAAAAAATATAGGTTAAAGAACAGATTTTTCCAAGAAAAAGCCCAAAAATTAGTTTTTACGTTTTTTGCTTAAATTATACCTATATATTTTCTTTTGTATTTGAATGATAGTACATAAATTGCTTGGATTAACAGATACATGCGGAGAGGTCTTAAATCGTGAAAAGAATACTAACATATATAGCAATATCATTGACAACAATTTATGGGCAGTTTGACCTGTATCCAGTTTCTGATTTTTTCGGAGGAGGTATAGGATATAGCCCAATGTATATCGATATAGATAAATTCCCTGCAACTGATCTTTTGAAAAATGTTGGTCTAAATCCATCAAATTTTGATGCACCTTTTGTTGTGCACGGTGGAGAGGGCTTCGCGCACATGACAGGGAAATGGCGTATTGGAAGTTATGCAGGTGTTGGAAGCTCAAGCATTAGCACGATAACAAATGTCCAGCTATATGTTGATAGCGATGGAAATAATAAACTAAATGGAAATGAAACTTCTGTAGATTATGATGGGAACTTTGATCCTACCATAGAAGCTAAGCTAACCTTCTCCTTAGGTGCAGCATCTATAGAGTATGTTATGCCAATATTTCAAGATCTTGAAATATCAGCTGGGGCTATGATGGGCCTTGGCAGATTGAACTTATCAATAGATCAGTACGCTGCTAATCCTAAGTGGGATCAAATGTTTGATTTTGCTTATGGATATAAAGCATGGGTTCCAAATGAAGCTGGAACTGACTCTACTCTTACATATTACTATGCAGTAGCTGATCCTAATAATCCAATAGATGGGTTCGATGCATCAAATGCCCCAGGTGTAATGTCCGATCTAAGCGGCACTTTTTTCAATTTTCAGCCTTATGTCGCTATTAAATGGCAGCTTTTAGATAGAGTGGGACTTCGCATAAGTGCTGGTTTTAATAAAGGGACTATAGGTCAAGGACGATGGAAACTAAATAGTAGATATTTAATTGGTGACTCAGAGGAATACACCCTCCAGGGAGTCAGTTTCAGAACCATGTTATATCTAGGCCTTTAATAATTCCGCCATTTCTTTATATTTTTTATATAAAAAATAATGCATAAAACAAAATTATTTCGCCTTTGGCCAATGGTAACCTCTGCAATCTTTGGCTTTTTATTGTCCTTCTTAATGTTTATGCCAGAAGCATATTCTAAAAACAGAAATATTTATAGAATATTAAAAGACAAGATTATGGTGATGCAGCAAATTATTTCTTATGTAGACCATTTCTACTTTGATATTGTAGATATGGATAAAATAATGGATGGAGCATTTCATGGTTTAATGGAAGAATTAGACCCTCATTCAACATATATACCAGCTAAAGAACAAGAAAATATCGATGAGTTATTTCGTGGAAAATTTCAAGGAATTGGAATTGAATTTGACATACTCCATGGATATATCACCGTAATATCACCAGTGCCCGATAGTCCATCAGACTATGCTGGTTTGCAGTCTGGTGATAAAATCATTGCCATAAACGATAATGATGCATACAAGATAACAAAAGATAAAGTTATTAAAAAACTAAGAGGAGAAAAGGGAACCTCTGTGGATATAACAATACAGAGGATTGGAGTTGATGAACCTTTTAATGTAACTATTATTCGAGATGATATACCAATATATAGTGTAGGTGCAGCTACCATGATAGATGAAAACACTGGATATATACTATTAAGACGGTTTTCAGCCACCACTATTAATGAAGTAAATAAAGCTATAGACAAATTAGATAAACAAAATTTTAATAAGCTTATTTTTGACCTAAGAGGTAACAGTGGTGGTTATTTAGAACAGGCAGCAGCAGTTTCTAATTTATTTATATCTACAAAAGACACTCTAGTTTACACAAAAGGAAAAATTTCCGATTCAAATCAAGCATTTATATCAGAACCCGAAAAAGGCAGAAATGATTTTTCACTTATTATTTTAATTAATAGAGGCTCAGCAAGTGCTAGTGAAATAGTCTCTGGCGCTGTCCAAGATCTTGACCGAGGTCTCATAGTTGGAGAAACTAGTTTTGGGAAGGGGCTTGTCCAAAGGCAACTGCCATTAGAAGGTGGATCAGCTATTAGAATAACAATGGCTAGGTATTATACTCCAAGCGGGAGATTGATCCAAAGACCTTACGAAGAAGGTGATGATCTAACTTATTATAAAGAACTTTATGCAAAAGATAGGGAATCAACTTTAGATAGTTTAAAACAACTAAGACCAAAATATAAAACAAGACAGGGCAGAACAGTCTATGGAGGAGGTGGAATCACTCCCGATATTTATATCCCCTATAAAAATAAATTAACAAAAGAAACTCAAAAACTATTAAGAAATCCAGAGCGCCCAATATTTAATTTTTCATCTACCTATGCAACACAAAACGATTTGGGCTTTAAAAACTTTAATAACTTCAAAAAAGATTGGAAAGTTGATCAATCTGTATACTCACAGTTTCTTGATTATTTAGATAGTGATTTAATTGGATTTAACCCTGACTCACTATTAAAAGATAAAGGATTTATTTATAATAGAATAAAAAGTGAAATAGCAGGAACAACCTGGGGTAAGGATGAAGCTACAAGCATTAGACTTTCTCTTGATAACCAAGTTTCAGAGGCATTAAAATATTTTAATGAAGCTGATGCATTCTTGGGATACCGTAATTAAATTACAGGCTACATATAAATTTTTATAGATTAATTAATTTTATAAATATGGAGGTAATAAATGGTTGATTTTTTTGTACAAGGTGGTGGGTTTATGTGGCCTATACTTATAGCTTTACTTTTTGGTTTAGCAATAATAGGTGAAAGAGCCTACTCTTTGCTTAATTCAAGTTCAAACACTGATCAGTTCTTTGATAATGTAAAAACCACATATGATGACTCTGGAAAAGATCAGGCTATTGAACTCTGTGAAAATACTCCTGGTCCTGTAGCATCTATATTTTATGCAGGTTTATCAAAAATGGGAAGCACAAAAGAAGATATTGAAAAAGCAGTACAAAATGCTGGTGGCCTTGAAATGGCTTTTTTAGAAAAAAATATGATTTGGATCAACTCAGTAATTACCATAGCTCCAATGTTAGGTTTTACGGGTACAGTTGTTGGTATGATCAAAGCATTTGAAGATATTAAAATGGCTAACGATATTTCTCCAGCTGTGGTCGCTGGTGGAATCTCTCAGGCATTATTGACAACTGCCTTCGGACTAATTGTGGCTATGATAATGCAGGTGGCGCAGAACTTTTTTGTATCAATGATTGACAAAATGATTCTAGATATGGAAGAACAATCAATAAAGATTGTTGAATATCTTCATAACTCAAAATAGTTAAATACTATTAATGATCAGAAACCGTCGATTTAAAGGGGGAGAAATCCCAACTGGATCAATGGCAGATATTGCTTTTCTGCTTTTGGTGTTTTTCTTAGTAACTACAACTATAGATACCGATAAAGGACTTGGTATAGTTCTACCCCCAGCAGGAGATGTTGAAATTGAAATCAAAAAAAAGAATATCTTAAACTGTCTTATTAACTCTCAAGGTAAAGTTCTATTAGATGAGGAGCCAACGGATGTCGAACAAATTGGGCGCATTGTGAAAAAAAAATTGGCCCAAAATCCACTCCTAATCGTATCAGTAAAAGCACACCCAAAAACCGCGTATTCTGATTATGTAAGAGTTATTGATCAATTAAAAATAGCTAACGCTAAAAAAATATCTATAGCAAACTCAAACTAATGAATTTCTCACGTAAAACAAAGCTTTCAAGTGAAATACCAACATCATCAATGCCAGATATCATCTTTATGTTATTGATATTTTTTATGGTAACTACAGTATTACGTGAATATTCAGGACTTCCTGTAAATATCCCCAAAGCTGAAAAAATTGAAAAATTGAAAGGTAAGCGACATACTGCACACATATGGATTTCTAAAGAGGGACTTGTTTCAATTAATGATAGGCTTTTTGCTGTACAAGATGTGGCTAAAATAATGTATGATAAACGAGTTTCCGACCCCCAAGTTATTGTATCTTTAAAAGCAGACGAAGAAGCAAAAATGGAGTTGATTTCATCTATTCACGAAGAACTTAGAGAAGCAGATGCTTTGAAACTTAACTATTCTACAAAAACACTTGTTAGGTAATGCGACTTAATACAAACCCTCTTAAAGATATATACCCTATCAGCATAAGAATAGCAGGCCTTTCTGGTATTTTTGGTTTGGTTTTTATTTTTCTTGTATTTCCTAGGTTTATTAGTGAGTCTGAATTTGGGGCAATTAATCAAATTGTAATTGAAAATATTGATATCCCTCAAACACAGCAAATAGACAATACTCCTCCTCCAGCAAGGCCATCTATACCTGTACCAACAGATGACGAAGATATTGCAGATGATGTTACTTTAGATGATCTTGATTTTGATGATTTTGAGGCATGGGATGCACCACCTGCGCCTAGCGGCCCGAAAGTAAAGTTTATACCTTATGATGACCCTCCAAAACCTATTAGTGCAATAAAACCCATTTATCCAGAAATAGCTCAGGAAGCGGGTATTGAAGGCGTCGTAGTTGTCCAAGCATTTATTGATGATAGGGGGAGAGTCAAAGAAACAATAATTCTTAAAGGAATACCAAATACTGGACTAGATGAAGCAGCGATGGAAGCAATAAGAAAAACACGATTCAGGCCAGCTAAGCAAAGAGAGCGTGCAGTTGGTGTTTGGATTTCTATTCCTGTGAATTTTAAACTAAAATAAAAAGATCCAAGATTAATTTACAATATCT
>CAZYDX010000019.1:0-9488 GCA_964646455.1 uncultured bacterium
GGCAAGTACAGAAACCGCTAAATATGAATCCTCATATATAGAAGTGTCGACAAGGCTAGATAAAACCGGAGCATCATTGACCGGCCCAACCTCCATAAAAATGGTTGCGTTACTGCTTTTTGAATCTTCTACGCCATTTGATGTTCCATCATCAGTAGCAACATAGACAAAACTGTCTAACCCAAAAAAGTCAGGATAGGGAATATAAATAAACTCACCAGAGATGGAGTCTAGCTCTAGCTGGCCATGTTCTGGAGCTGTAGCCACACTATATACAATACTTTGGATATCTTGCTCAAGTGTATGAGGATCACCATCCAGCGCCTCAACATACGCATACATTGTGTCATCCTCGCTTACATATAATTGATTTCCAAATGCGATGGGTGGGTCATTTACATCAACTACAGTAAGTGTGAAACTCTGGAAAGCTGTCGCACGCTGCGGTCTAGAATTATTTCTATTTTCAAGGTCAATTGTTTTTCTGGCCAGATCATTATTGTTTGCACTAACAAAAGATGATTCCTCTTCCTCTTCAATTACCCATGTACACCCCAATATAGTGCCATGGTAATTATTTAAAGATGCGTCTAATGCCTGATCTCCACTACCTTCATTAAGACCCCAGAGACCTTCCAGATGATCAAAATTTTCATCCGTTCCTTCATCCATAATTGATTGAATCGCATCCTGATCCAAGGCGATACTCCACATACTTATATCATCCATACCACCTTCTAAATAAGGATCATTATACTGCGACTTCCCAAAATAATTACTACTTGTATAACCGAGGTCACTTGGGGTATTTGTCATATTATTATTTTGTGCGACCACCTCACCATCAATATATAGCATTCCTTTATTTTCGTCACTGTTAATTGTAACAGCAATGTGATACCACTCTCCCTGGTTTAGCGCCGTGGCTGATGTAAGCTGCTGCTCACCACCACCAGATTTTTTAATCGCAAACCTAGGTGCATTTGAACCACCATAGCTGGTGGTAAGAAACATATTAATACCAGTCCCTGAGCCAAAGTCCATTAACCTTGCCCAAGTATTATTAGCGTCTGTATAGAACCAACACATAAAAGTAAAATCAGTGTAAGTTGATACAATACCTTCGCCCAGTTTCACATAATCATCCTCACCATCAAATGACAGATATGCATCTGTGTCTGATGAAGATTCTTCAATAGTGAGATAATAATCACCCCAGTCGCTGCCCCAACCATCTACTACTATGTAGTATGTATTGCCAGCTGTGGCATTCATTCCCCAGATAGCAGATGTCCAATCGTAACAAGCGGTAGAATCATAAGGTCTGTAAAAATCATCATCACACGCGTCATCACCATCAACTGTAGTGGCAAAATTTCCGATTTCATTTTCATAAACATATAACTTTGTGTCATAACTACTAAAGCAAAGATCAAGGTCAAGAACCATATCTTGAGTTGCTGTGTACGCGTAAACAACATCTGGTGACTCACTGCCCTCATCGTACTCACATTCCTCATCATAATTATCCACATACATCTCTGTAGAACCAAAAAGCTCAGCAGGAATTGACTCAACTACAATAGCAGAGTCAATAATATCACCAGGCTGCTCATGATCATTGATCAAAACAGAAAAATCCGATGTTCCATGCCAGTTAGGATATGGGTACATATGAAGCGAGTCATTGTAGTACTCATAGTAAACTGAGTCATTTGAGCTTGTTATGGTAAGCTCTGAGTCTTCATTCTCTGCATCTGACGCCTCTAGTAAAATAGAAAGTGGTGTATCTTCAAATGTTGCTGTATCAGATAAAAACGTAAGCACAGGATCGTCATTGACATTATTTACCCTTGCTCTAACCCAAGTTGTATCACTGTTATACTCTCCGTCATTCACAACAAATGAGAAATAGTCAAATCCAGCAAAATCGGGGTATGGCACATAGGTAAAATCTCCGGTGGAGCTATTTGTAATTGTAAAAACACCACCCCATGGCTGATGCCCTTCATGAAAAGTCAAAGGATCGTCCTCAACATCTTCTCCCGATAAAGTTCCAGAGTATTCTGTATCCTCTGTCATAATAAAATCATATTCATGTCCATAAGGCATGTCATTCACCGGGTTTACGGTAATTGATACTGTCGCCGCAGTACTAGTCTGATACTCATTCTCAGCGACATAAGTGAACTCGTCAGTACCATTAAAATCTTCATGAGGATGATAGGTAAATGCATTATTAACAACCCTTGGACTACCTACCCACATATTATCAAACTTGACCACACTGCCAGCTACCGAACTACCTTCAGCCAATATCTCAAACATTGCTATTGAAGAAGTATCCAAATCACTGGTTTCATCAAAATAATAAAAATCTTCAAGACGCATTGTATATGATATCCAATTTTGCCCATCATCATATTCTGGATGAACTATATTCCCAACTCTGGCGCCATTCTCATCTACAAACTGAAAACGTATTGGCTGATCGTGATTATCTGGTCCTGCCTGCATCATAAACTCTATAGCGCCTTCCATCCAAACAGAACTGAGATCGATAGTATCACTTAATATCCAATAAAAACCTGACCAACCATTAGACCATTCGTCCCCTTGAGTCCAAACCAATGCATTTGTGTTTGCTGTGTCACCATACATACCAGCGCCTTCAACAATATCAATAGAGGATTGGCCCCATGCGCCTGTCTCTATTGGATCAAAGCCTAAATTCATTCCATCGAAAACAACAAAAGCAGCACTATCTAGATCATACACCTGATCGGATATCTCAACCCAACCATGAGACGGCTCTTGATCGACATGATAATAATTATCACCAGATTGATGAATGTCATTTATTAAAAAGTAACCGCTTGCTGGGGAGTCCTCATCCGTTACAATGCTTAAGCTACTTATTTCCATTGGACAAGGTCCTACCCAATCATCGTAAGGCCAAGAATCATTGCTTCGAAATGACAAATGAATCGCGCATTTATTTTCATCTGATAAATTAGTTTCAGCAAACATGGCTTGCATATTTGTAACATTAGAAACATTCCATCCACTGATATCATGATTAAAACTATAACATCTCCAAAACATTGCATGCATATTAGTAACATTGGAAACATCCCATGAAGAAATATCATGATTGAAATTTACATTACGTGTAAGCATACCATTCATATTCGTTACACTTGACACATCCCAAGAGGAAATGTTGCTATTGAAAAGACCGTTTTCACTCATCTCAAACATAAAACTCATATCTGTCACATTTGAAACATCCCATGAAGAAAGATCTCCATTGAAAACATTGGCCCATCGAAACATGCTTGCCATATTTGTAACATTTGAAACATTCCAAGAAGAAATGTCACTATCGAAACTTTGAGCATTGTAAAACAACTCACTCATATCTGTGATCAGAGATACATCCCAGGTATTGATCTCTCCATATGTAGATAGTGCTGATGTATTATCCGAGACCCAGAGGTCTACCGCTGTCTGGAGATCTGCTTTGGTCTCAAACTGATAACAAGTGTTAGACCATTCATAGGGCCAAGCATCATTGCTTTGAAATGATAAATGAGTCGCGCATTTATTTATATCTGATAGCGCTTCTGCACCTTCAAACATATCAGTCATATTTGTTACATTGGAAACATCCCAAATTGAAATATCTTGATTAAAACTTGAAGCATTTTTAAACATATTAGCCATAACTGTCACATTAGACACATTCCAAGCTGATATATCTGCATTAAAATTGTTAGCATTATAAAAAACATTCCACATAGCAGTTACACTAGACACATTCCAAGCTGATATATTTGCATTAAAACTTGATGCACCTTCAAACATATGATTCATAGTAGTAACACTGGAAACATTCCAAGCTGATATATCTGCATTAAAAGAAGAGTTATGTGCAAACATTGAAACCATATTTGTCACATTACTTACATCCCATCCAGAAATATCTTGGGCAAACGGTGTATAATCAAATGTTTGTTGCATATTTGTTACACTACTCACATTCCATCCTGAAACATCACCATTGAACGCATCTGCCGAATAAAACATTCCTTCCAAAGTGGTCACGCTTGATACATCCCAATTATTTAAATTCTGGTTAAAACTGTCAGCAAAAATAAACATTTGAAACATATTTGTAACATTGGACACATCCCAATTTGAAATATCATCATTAAATGTTGTTTTATTGTTAAATAATCCACTCATGTCAGTCATCAGTGACACGTTCCAGGTATTAATCTCACCATAGGTAGCTAAGGCTGATGTATTATCCGAGACCCAGAGGTTCACGGCTGTTTGCAATTCATCTTTTGTTTCCGGTTTAAAGATATTATTACCAGTGGCAGCAGGTACTAAGGAATAGCCCGTTGCATTTGGTGGCTGCCAATAAAAATGACATCTTGCTCCGCCACCATTTTCATAATACTCTAAAACAACATCATGATAGCCTGCAGTAAGATCGATAGTGCCATATCTCGCGGTTGTAGGCTGATCCACCCAAGAGTCAATAACTAAATTATTATTAACATACAACCTACTACCATCATCTGAAGTCACATTAAAAGAGTATGTACCTGCACTATTAGCATAGATCACGCCAGTCCACCTAACCTGAAAATCTTCAGTCAATCCATTGGCGGGATTCGAATCAAAATTGAAGTCAATAAGCGAATCCTGCCTGGTGTAAACTAATTCACCAAACGCTGGTGAGCCTGCAGTTCCAGGGCTTGAATAGTACTGACCCGTATAGGTTCCACTTAAGCCTGTTCTTACTTTTAGATCATCAAAAAGAAAAACATCATTTCCTCCTGATGTTGTCATGATTATTTTTCTAATTCCAGCTGCACTAACAGAGATTGGAGCTAAAACAGTAGTACCTTGCAAAGTAGATGAGGCTAGTAAATTTCCATTCACATCATAAGCACTCATTGTAAAAATAATACTACTATTAAAAACACCAATCTGAACTTTAGAAACAGGGTCAGCAAATAATATATTTAAGTCGCCAGGAGTATAAGTCGTGTGATTTCCTAGAAAATTTGGACTACTGTGGCCACTAACCCCCCAGTTTCCACATTCGTTTATTATTTTTGCACCATTTTCAAATGTAATTCCATGCGAATTGCTATATATATTTGCTGGATCTACCTCCCCAGAACCCCAGGAACAGCCAGTATTTACTTCATCAAAATTAAGATAAATGTCAAACTCATCGTCATTTCTCTGAGTATTTACACTATTCCGTTCGATAGGGAAATCATTCTCACTGACATATTGCTGAAACTCTGTCTTAGAGACAATCTCACCAAATAGATAGAAATCTTGTTTTTGAGCAAATAAAGATCCGATTAAAAGAGTTGAAAAAACAAAGGAATGTATATTTCTCATGCTGCCTACCAGCCTTTCAATTACATAATACCATTAAAAAAACACAAAAGGCCCCTACATAGCTATAGAGGCCTTTTCAATATTAATTATTTCAATAAGATCATCTTACGGACCTGCCTAAAGTCACCTGCCTGTATTGTATAAATATACATACCGGCAGACACCCCACGTCCGTAGTCATCTGTCGCATCCCACCGAATCGACCTATAGCCAACGTCCTGATATTCATTGATAAGCGTCCGTACCTTACGACCCATAATATCGTAGATCATAACCTCAACATTACGCGCTTCTGGAAGATCATACTTTATGGTCGTAGTTGGATTAAAAGGATTCGGGTAATTCTGGTGAAGTGCAAACACCTCAGGAATCGCAGCCTCATCAACTGACAATACAGGCCTGGCATCTATGGTAATTGTCCGAAGTCCTGATGATGCTGTAGTATCTTGTCCATCTGTAGCAAAGACCAGCCAATCACATGTGAGCGACTGATACCCCGCAACCTCTAAAAGCGCTACCGCAACCGAATGAGGAATAGAAAGCTCTGTAAACTCAACATCAACAACATACAAGGCCTCTGTCTGTATAGAATAAGAACCATTAAATAGAACGAATCCATATCCTATTGTATCACCATCAGCATCTTCACTAGCGTTCCAGGATACATCAATCGTAGCATTCTGAGCAACAGACGCTGCCGTGATGATCACCTCTGCACTATCGGCAGGGCTCAAAAGTGAGAACATTGTCGGAGCATCGTTAACAGCCATCACCGCAACAACAACCGTATCAACAACAAAAGTGCCCGAGCCATCTGTCGCAGAAACATGAATAGTATCAACACCATTACCATCCTCTACAAAAACGATCTCCATATTATCACCCTCGATCACAACCTCAAAAGCATCCGAACCCGTGACATTAACCGCAAACTCTATACTGTCACCATCCACATCAACAAAGTAAGGTGCTGTCTCCGTACCTATCAGAGATATTGATATTGGCTCTGAGTCCTCTTCTACTTCTATGTCCGCAAGAGGAGTAATGATCTCTACTATATCATTCATAGGCAGAACAGTAAGCGTCGTAAAATATGGGTCACTATGGGATATACCATCAAAAGCAGTTATAACCAGAGGGATATCTCCAAAAAAGTTCTCATTTGGAATTAATCTAAACCCAAAATCAATTGGAAATATAGCAAAGTCATCTCTTAGAGTTTCTCCATCTTGCTGCCAGGTCGCTCCATTGATCATACCGTGGTGCTCATTCGGTGAAGTATCGTAGACCATATTTCCAGATCCTTCATTAAAATTCCAGTGTGCAACCAGGCTCTGACCGCCAGACACATCAACCCAGGGAACTGGATTCTGATATAGCACTTGAATATCTTCAGCAGTTAGTGCCGCACTCCAAATAGACACTTCATCAATTGTTCCATTAAAATACTCGTCATTTCTATTGTCTGTATTTGTACCGATCATAATAGGCATCGTAGCATCTGTGTTATAATCTCTATTAGCCTCTGCAACAAACTCGCCATTTGCATAAAGCTTAACTGTTGTACCATCATGAGTTACAACCAGGTGAGTCATCTGATCTGAAGGCAAGGAATAGCCCGTCCCCCAGTCATTATTCTCACCTATAATTAGAACACTACCATTATCAGTAACTAAAATAGAAAATCGTTTATTCGTATTCAATCCATCGCCCAGAGAAACGATATTCCCACTATGACCTGCCGCCCAGACACTGATAGACCTTGGATCATTACCAGATATAAATCCAGTACCATCAACCTTTACCTCATCATCAGAACCATCAAAATTAAGTGAATAGTTATTTACAAACCCCGCTATATCAATTGAAATATCATCCTCCATGGAGTCTTCATCTCTAATGACAAAGTCATATGTGTAAATATCCAGAGAGTCATCCTCATGAGTAATAAAAGAAGGAGCATCTACAATCCGCGGAGCATCGTTCACCGAAGCCACAGTCACTAGAATTGTATCTAAAGCAGAATCACCAGATGGATCAGTCGCAGTAATGAAAAGCGTATCAAAACCAAATAGATTATTATAAAAAGATATATGCAGCATCGCCATGTTTACTGAGGCACTTAACACTCCAAGTCCACTAACGTGAACGTCAAAATTCAATGAATCTCCATCGCTGTCAGCGAAGTATGGATCTGTTTCTGATCCCATTAGATCAATAATGATATCATCAGCATCCTCATCCACAAAAATATCAGCAGCCGCGTTCACCACCATAGGCGCATCATTGTAAGGAAGTACAACCACCATCAGATCCCACAAGTCACTTGCTAATTCACCATCATATATTGCCGCAGGCACATAAAGCGTGTCAACAACATCTGGATCAGGCGTAACCGCATAACCATTTGCAATAGGATCAGCCCTATATCCCTCTCCAGCATATAAAATGAGCGACAGATCAGAGTCATCATTGTCAACGTCGGCATATACAAAGTCATTGATCGTCACATGCACAGAGTCTTCCTCTTCAGTCACAAAATACGCAGATGTAAAGATAAAGGGCGCATCATTCACACTAGCCACGCTAACAAATACTGTATCAGTCACCGACTCTCCGCTTACATCCGTCGCGCTTACATAGAGTGTATCCTCTCCATACTCGTCTTGAACAAAAGAAATGTGAAGCGTGTCACCGTCAATCACTGGCGCTATAAGGTCAGATCCGCTAGTATAAGCAGCAAAAGCTAGGTTGTCTCCATCCTCATCAAAGAAATATAGATTATTGAAATCATCTCCGACAGACCCATATAGTGATACCACAATATCATCCGCGTCTTCATCAACGACGATCTCATCCATTGAGTTCACAATTACAGGTACATCATTACCACCTACAACCACAACAAAAAGCTCTAGCACAGCGCTAGTAGTATCACCATCCGATACACTTACAGGGATAGTAAGCTCACCCTCAAAATTGTCAGCAGGTGTAACCGTATATCCGTTTGTTATTGGAGATGTATTGTAGTTATCACCATCAGATATTTGGAGTGTGATCGACCCAATGTCTGTATCAGGATCCTCAATAACAAAATCACCAAGAGTTATATCAAATGGCGTCTCCTCAATTGTTTCAAAGGTAGACGCGTAAACGATCTCAGGTACGTCATTAACAGGGTTCACCGATATAACAGCCGTCCCAACATTTGATGTGTACTCATTGTCATAGGCCATATAGGTAAATGCATCAGAAGTGGTTTCACTACCATCGTGCGTATATGAGAAAGACAGATCCGAATTAACCTGAAGAACACCATTAATTGGCTCATCAACAACAATAATCTGCAAGGCGTCTCCATCCACATCTATATCATTTGCAAGCAATGCGCTTCCGTCTTCTGCAACAATTGCTCCACCTTCATCAATACTATACGAATCATCTACCGCCACAGGAGCGTCATTCACCGGAGCAATATTGATAACCACAGTGGTAGTGTCCTGGTAGCCTCCATCATCAGCCATCACAACCAAAGTATCTACGCCAACGCCTGTGTAATCCTGAACAATACTAGTAAGCGTAATCTCATGACCATCAATGCTCGCACTAATGACAGAAGGGCTAGCCTGAGATAGAAGCGTATATGAGATCTGAGAAGGCGCTTGTTCATAGTCTATCATTTCATCATACATATTTACAACTGCACTACTATCCTCCCACAATCTAAAGGTACTAGTCCATGTCCACTCTGGTGGTGTATTTTCACCACAAATTGTTACAGTATTTGAAGTATAAGAAATTCCAGATGCTACTCCATCAGATGGTGTAATAACAGCATACCACTGCTCATCACAAAGTGTTGAAGTGTAAGACACTGTACCAGAAGTTTCAGCAGACTGCAATACTCCATTCTTATACCACTGCACAACCGTACCACTCTCCGTATCACCATCTATATCAGAAAAAGAATATGAAGCAACCAGATTATCACTAAAATCAGGAACCGATGGTGAAATAGCTAGATCTTCTAAACCTGGAGCATCATTAACAGGGTCAAC
>CAZYDX010000019.1:9588-25796 GCA_964646455.1 uncultured bacterium
CCGATGGTGAAATAGCTAGATCTTCTAAACCTGGAGCATCATTAACAGGGTCAACGTTAAGATCGAATGATATTGTATTACTTACGCCTCCTTCTAAATCGGTTACACTAGCTGAAACATTTAATATCCCATTATAATTTTCATCAGGAATGATGGACGATCCATCCATAGAAACACTATAGTTCTGACCGCCTTCAATCTGAACATTATATTCACTATTGAGGCCCTCCCACTGTGCGCCATAAATCGTTCCATGGTTATCATTTCCAGAAATATCAGAAACTACAGATCCAGAACCATCACTAAAATCCCAATGCCCAATTAAATGTGAATTACCGACAACATCATAAACATCTGTAATATTATTATAGAGATCAGTGACTGACTGCTCCGATAAAACCACATCCCAAATTGCGACTTCAGACATATTTCCATTAAAAAATTGAGGGTCACCTGCATTGTGGCGTCCAAATCGTACTGTAGATCCATCTGGAGTACCTTGGTTAAATGTTTGACTTCCTACATATGCGCCATTAACATACAACTCAACTATACCATTGTCAAATGTTGCGACAACATCGTACCATGTATTAGGTTCATATACAAACGGAGAATCATAGTAACCATTGTGATATTGAACATCAATAGTATTATCACCATCACCATAGCCTAAAATAATAGAGTTTCCGTACCTACCTCCGATATCCGTATCAACAAGAGATTGCTCTCCAGTATTGACATTGGAATTAAATCTACAAGAAATAGTATACGGTATATTATTTAGACTGAGATCCGTCTGAACATAATCACCTGCCCCGTTAAACGATAAATTTGAAGCAGCATTATCGGGATCTATAACTGCAAAATCAGAACCCGATAAACTAAAATTAGTATCTTCATCAAAAGATGTACTACCAATATACGCCTCTAATACCGGATCATCATTAACAGGTAGTACCGCTACAGTTATGCTAAAAGGAAGTGAAACACCGCCGTCCGAAACTATATAGTTAACAGTAAGTATCCCGTTATAATTTTCTATAGGGGTTATATAACTACCATCACTTGAGACTGTATAATTATCACCCGGAACAGCAAAAAAAGTAAAATCAAATGGGAAGTCATTGTCAACATCTTCAACGACAAAATCATTAATAGAAGCTGAAAAATCACCTTCCTCATCTACCTGTGCAAATCCTACATAGTCTACAACAACAGGAGCGTCGTTTACCGGAGTAATAGAAATAGTAGAGTATATGTTTTGAGAAATTGGCTCACCCTCAGACTGATCTGTTACCGTGATAGATATATCATTCTGAAATAGATTCTCATCATCAGGCGTACCCGTTAAAACAACACTGTACAGTGAATCACCACTACCAATTACCGATCCAGCGCTTACCCATTCAGATGCAGAACCATCAAGCGTAATAGAATAAGAATCGGCACTTGCGCCATCTATATCTGACCAAGATATAGTTGCGCTATATAATGTTTCCTCATCCACAGTTTCATCATAAAAAACTGCTAATACAAGGGCATCATTTACAGGTGTAACATTCAAAGGAAAATCTATACCAGCATACTTATCCCCGTCGTTAATCATAGCACTTACACTCAATGGACCATTATAATTCTGATTAGGATAGATAGTTGTAGAATCCGATCCCACTGTGTAGTTATTGCCAGAGTATAGCACAAAAGAGAAATCTATCGGACTATTGTCAACATCTACTACAGCAAATTTATCTATAGAAAGGCTTAAGCTTCCATCCTCTTCTATGACCGTTGGGCCATTATAGCTTTCTACAATAGGTGCATCATTAACCGCGTTTATTGCAATATAAAAATACTCAACAAACCCAGCTGCTTGCCCCTCAGAATTATCAACGACAGAAAAAGAAATATCATTCTCAGGAAGATTCACATCATCCGGTGTACCAGTCAAAATTGCATTGTACTGCAGTTCTGGACCACTTCCAGAGCTATAGACATTATTCACTGTTATCCAGTTTGATGCTGGGCCATCAAGGATGACATCATACACTGATGCGTCTTCAGTACCATCTGGATCTTTCCAAGACATTGTTATTGTATAAGACTGCTCTTCTGTAGCAGAGCCATTGTTAATAACATCTAAACCTGTGGTTATCATATATGCAGGGTCATTGACAGGGTTAACCGTCATCGGAACAATTGTAATGGTAGCACCACCAACCCCATCCAATATTTCAACATGCACATCAATCTCTCCATTAAAATCTACTGCCGTAGTGATCAAGCCTGGCGAGTCCGTTGAACGAATATAATTGTCGCCAGGAAGGATAGAGAGTGCCATGTCAACCGCATCATTATCAGGGTCGGAAATTGTAAAATCATAAATCTCGAAGAGATAACTCTCGTCCTCGTTAAAACTATTTGCGCCTAGATATTCTGTAACAACCGGATTATCGTTGACCGGGTCTATGCTAACTTCAACATAAGCATCAGAAAAGACTTCCCCATCATTCGCTCTTAGAGTCAAGGTAGCAATAGTAGCACCATAAAAATCAGGACTAATAGCAGACAGGGTTAGTTTGCTCCCATCAAATGAAGCAGCTACCCTGGAATCATTGGTATTTCCAGCAACAGAGAACACTAACTGTGAAGTTGCCTGCTCAGCGTCTGAGACCAGGCCTCCCATTTCAAAATCATTACCCTGTGAGTCTTCAGCAATATGAAACTCTGGAATTGAGTCATCCCAAACTGGGGCAGTATTAACACCACAAACAGTAACAACATTAGAGGAAACAATAGGACCAAATAATTCACCATCGCTTGGTTGCAAAGTTATATACCACTCTTCACCACAGGCAGTTGCATTTGAAGGAAGTATTAGGCCCGTATACTCGGTCACAGCACCATTCTTATACCACGTACGTGTTGTACCACTTTCTTCATCTCCATCTGGATCAAAGAATGTATAACTCACAGTGATGTCATCACCCTCCATTGGTACTGCCGGTGATATCGCAACATCGAACATTTGGGGAGCTCTATTTACAAAAATATAAGCAGAAGCAGAACCGGATCCTGGGCCAAGATTACCCCCCATATCCGTGGCACTTACTTTGTAATAAATCGGAATATTCCAGGGTGCTGTCTCATCTGTATACATCGGCGTCGATGAGTATCCTATAAAATTACTAAGATTGGGCTGAAACAGAGAATCAAGAGCTCTGTGAACACTGTAGTAGTTAAAGTCTTCTACATTAGATGGGTTCCAACTCAGAGAAACAGTCGTCTCAGAAACATTTGCAACAAGTCCATTAGGTGGCGGAGGGGCAATATTATCATAAGAATTACCAAACACAGGCTCTGAATGGAAAAACAAATTCATATCATCTGTATGTGCCGTAACCCGAAAAGCTGTAGGGGTCTGATCCTCAATAGTGTTAACAAGTGTCGCATACGGCTCATGACCTACCCAAGGTACTGTATTGAGATAGTCCCATGTTCCTAGATCGCTGACACTGACACTTGTCCCTACCGGTGTAACTGGTGACTCACCTGATCCTGGAGGGGTCCAATACAAATAACATTGAGCACCTCCCCCATTTTCATAGTACTCTAAAACCAGGCTATGCTCACCGGCCTCTAGTTCGATGGACCCGGTGTAAGATGTTGGAGGAAAGTCATACCACCGATCAATTACCAAAACGCCATCAATAAAGAGCCTAACTCCATCATCAGAGTGTGTCCTAAAACTGTAATTACCTGCTACGGGAGCATAGATATCTCCGCTCCATCTAACCTGGAAATCATCATTAACTGGAATTGGATTTTGGTCAAAATTTATATTGATAAGTGAGTCCTCTCTCGTAAGGATCAGCTCACCAAAGTCTGGTGAAACTCCAGTGCCAGGACTTGAGAAATATTCACCATAGAATACGCCGTTTGGTGAGGTGCCAAAGTCTGTTGGATCCGGACTATATCGATAAACACTAAATTCTGTAAAGTATGGCAGATCAATAAGATCACCAGGATGCCAGGATAAGATCATCTGCTTGCCCTGGTCATTGTCAACATCAACCAGCTCCATGATAACAGGGTTCTGACTCGGGGCCGCTATAATCTCAATATCGTCGATTGACACTGTACCCTCTGCATTCATTGCCACTGTAATATAGTTTCCATCACAGTCTATTCCCCAGCCATAGTCATTACACTGTTCACAGTTATTTTCGTTAATACAAAAATCTTGAGCCCAACCATCGTCATATACGGTATAGCTGATATCGATCGGCGCCTGAACCGAGCCATCTATTTGAACAACAAAAACGTACTCGTTGTCATTAATAAAGATGCCATCGCCATTAAATACACCATCACTAGAGTCACCAAACATTACCTCATTCCCAGCGATGATCACAGCGGCTGGCGTATCCAATTCAGTGGCCATAAAAGCGTTTTGAATATTTACTGATTGATCAAATGTGAATCTTACTCCATCTGCCCAATTGAAGTCAGGCGATACAACATTTACATTAAATTCTACAGTCGTGTGGGCGTCTCCCTCCGCTCTAAAGGCGGTAGCGCTCACTTCTGTTCCCGTAAGATCCCTTCCAGGTTGAGCAAAAGCTGATGAAGTTAACAGTGTTAGGATGAGTATTTTTGAAATGTGCTTCACGTTTTTCATAAGTAATTCCTTAATTATAAAACCTTGTTGAAATCTTTGCGCCAAAAGGGCGTTTGTAATTTAATAAAATTTCCTCCGTTTAGGAGGTTTTTATACCAAAATCTGTAATTTTTTTTCAATTATTTTTATCTAATATGGCCCGTACAACTCCAACAGTCTTTTTGTTAATGTTTCTTTGGTATGTCTGACCGTTTCTGTATTCTCCATAATCGCCTCAAATGCCTGATGAATTTCTTGGGTATTTTCAACGATCATTTGCTTATTATCTGTAACATCATCCTCATACTCTGCGAGTTTTTCGATGGTAATTTTGATAATCTCTTCTCTCTCTTCTAATTTTTTCCGGAAAAGTTCGATCCTCTCATCGATCTCAGCAGATAGCTCATCATAGCTACTATAAATAAGATCATTGTTCTCTGCAATAAGCTCCTGCGCCTCATACATATCGTTCTCTCTGCTGATTGTCCGTATCTCATTCTCACGAACCCTATTTAATAGTTCTTCGTTTTGCTTTCTATGGTTATCAGATACACTCTGTATGGAGTATTGTACATTATTCTTATCGTATGAGGCTACTTTTCCGCTGCCACCTTCTACGCTGCCAATGAATGTTGTAATCTCACCCTGATTATTATAGGTCGATATAAAGCCACCATTTTGGTTGTCGACCACCCTTATCGAGTTAACCGTAATATCTCCAAGGTTATCATTTTTAGATGCTGTAAACATAACAAAACTGACTGACAGACAGATTGCTGTAAAAAATCCAGAAAAATATTGCTTCATTTTTCTCTCCTTTATTTAAAATACATTATTGAACTAATTATTACGTAGCTATTTTTTTATAATCTCCATACTACCCTTGCCAATATCATCTACACCAACTAGAGCCCTGAGTTTACCATTATTATTGTTCACACTTACTAGGCCGGCATCATTATTATCTGTACCCAAAAATACTGTCTCGGCGCCCAACGAGTTATATGTTTTTATTTGACCACTATTAATATCATTTGTTCCTACAAAAAGAGTCTCTTTCTGACGATGATTATAACAAAGAAGTCGACCGTTTCCTTGGCCATATGACTCTAGCAATATAGATCTCGATCCACTCTTTTTATTCAAATTTATTTCACCTCCGGAATATTTGTTTGAGCCAATGTTTACCACATCCCTCCCCGTTGAATTTCTAACTGCAATATTTCCACTATTGTTATCTGTGGACAGCATAATAGCTGGCTTTCTATTTTTTCGAGACTTTAACCACATATATGAGTTGTTCTTCTTTTGTCCAATCTCGCCAACTTGATTTCCTGCTTTATCAACAATAGTTATTTTTTGAACAGTGAGATTCTCAATGGTCCTCTTCTTAGCTCCGATAAACAAAAAAAGGCTTGATGTAAAAATCACCGCAGTAATAAAACCAGTAAAATATTGCTTCATGCTTGCTCCTAATTAAAAAGTAAATACTAAATTAGCCATTTAGACTAATTCAAATGTATGGAAAAATCTATGAGGGGCCTTGCAAATTCATTTTTGAAGTAACACGGTCATATAATGTTTCTTCAAATTCTTTATTATTATCATAGGCGCCACCGAAAACAGAATCCCATATGGAACGCTCTTCCATACAAAGATAGAAAAATACATCATCATGCCAATCGAAAAACTGTCCATAGACATGGCCAAAAATTTCCTCTTTAATTTCTTTTGTATATGAAGATTTACCAACCGCATCGGCCATAGGAATCTGTAGCACTTTACTGGATAAACCAGAAGATCGAAGTTTCTTAATTGCAGGTTTTATAAAGGTCAATGTTCCCATAGAGACCATGGCAATCTCTGCAGGAGAGAATACAGACTTCACTCTATCTATAATTTCCTCATAGCCTAACTCATATCCCTGATAGTAGACAATAGGGTGAAAGTGAAAACCGACCAAGACTCCTTTATCAGATAGCGCCCGCGCCGAGGAAATTCTCTGTTCAAAGCTGGCTGTACCATGTTCTTCGTTATCAATGAATAATTGAGGATTTAGCGACCAACTTATAAATACATTTTTAGGAATATCCGTATCAAGCAAATAAGAAATATTGTTTGACTTTGTTTTGAACTCCAGGATGATATTAGGATTATCTCTAGCAAAGCGCAACTGTGCATCCAGAACTCCTTCTCTATTGCCAATTGCCAATGAGTCAGATGACTGACCAGATCCAATATGATATTTTTTGTTTGGGTCTAGCGGTATATTTGAAAGTTTCTCTGCTAGATTTTTATCAACAGCTATTTTGCCATCACTGTAGAAGGTTTGTATGCTACAGTAGCTACAGCCAAGACTGCAACCTTGTACAGCGTCTATAGTCATTAAGTTACAGCAAACGGTCTTTTCAGAGGCCACGGGGCAATCACCAAATACCTCATTGTCATCACTGCTCAATTTTATTTTTCTTGGACTTGGCCTATAGTCTGAACTTTTATCAGGGGTATGGTATTTGATTTTTGAGTTTTTAAGGCTGGTCCATATACGATTAATAGCATTAATCAATTTTTTCTTGTGCGTGCCTGAGCCATATTCTTTTTCTATTTCAATTACATAGTCATTGATTGCTTTTTCTTTCCACATACTAAGGTCAGCAGAGATAACGGACAATTGCCTTAGCTCCTGATAAGAAAAATTATACTTAGCACTAAGTTCTATGATATGACCCTTATCCGACTGGCTAAGACCCGAGTAAATACTATCTTTTTTTAATAGGTAAAGCTTATTATTATTTATTTTTTCTGTATTCACCTAAACTATCTCTTTATCTATTTTGACATGACCTTTGTCTCAAGAATTGGTAAATCATTAGGCTCTTCTAGGACTTGAACAATTTTAGTATCTTTTATGATTGTGCCGTACCCATCTGTAAGAGTAATCTCAAATTTATACTCGCCTGGACCAGCGTTAAAAGCGACTCTTGGTGAGCTAGGGTTTGGCTCTAGATAAACAGTCTTTCCTCCAACCTGCTTCCATTCAAATGATAATTTATCAACCTTATTCGGGTCGTAAGAGGAACCTGCATCAAGAATCACGGTAGCTGTATTTGTCTCCGGCCTGCCATCATGCTTGATCCTCACTTTAAAAATTTTATCTTCGAGCTCAGAAGCTTTTTTTGCGGCCTCTTTTTGTTTTTTTAGATCGGAAATTTTGCGTTCTTTTCTTGCTACTTTCTCCTGCTCCCAAACTTTTTCAAGCTCAATTAGGCCTAGTAATGCAGCAACACACAATATCAGAAATAATACCGCGGTCCTATCGTTCATACTTTTCCTCCGATCATGATTTTATACAATAATTTACAAAAATAATCCTTATTAAAGAATTAACAGACTAATTATTCTGGAAATTATCTAGTAAGTAATTTATCAACGTCAAATATATGCTTTAAAACTAGTGCCATGATAATATCATAGACTGGTTTCGCTCAAGGAACTCCAAAATTCCAGATAACAACACCAAACACCCACATCAAGTATTTGATTTTATTCATATTCATCATTTATTAATAATTTTATCCATAATTGTATATCCGACAGCTTAGTTAAAGCAAATTGTTTGAAAGCTGCAATAGCTGCAGGGATAGCTCTCTCTATCTTCGCTGGCCAAAGGAAAAAGATCTATCTCCGCTTTATTGTTTTCTCTATCTGCTAATAGGTCTTTCATATCGTCTATACTGGCCTTTATAAAATCACTCGCAGAGCTAATTAGCTTATCTGTAGGCTTAACTTTTACTGGAAGCTGCTGATTCAAATAAACATCAAATAATCGAATTAGCTTTAGGTCTACATCCCACTTTTGCTGAGCATAGATAGCGTACACCGCAAGCTGCACCTCATTCTCTTTAACAACTTTACCAGTTTTCCAATCATATATGTATACACGCTCTCCATGTCTTATTGCAAAATCAAGCTTAACCCATAGTTTAGCACCATGAACCTCAAACGAATCCAGGTCTTCGATTGCGAGCCACTGCGTGTCAGACATTGTCTGGATAAAGCGATAGGAGTCAGACGCAAAAAAACCATCAACACTATTCACCATTAGATCTCTAATATCGAGCAGGTCTTGGTCTGAGGGTTTTTTACCATAATAATGCTCAAATAAATTTGTTTTCCACTTAGGGTTATCTCGCCATTCTTCATTTTTTGACTGAGCCCAGGATTTTTTAAATTGTTTAACCACATTTTCCCTTGATTTTTTCTGATCAGCGCTGCGACCATACCTCAATATTTTAAGGGTTCTTTCTACCTCATCATGAACAACAGACCCTGCGAGCATCGGTAGTGATGTCATTTTATTTAACATGTACAGCTTTTGGCTAAGATCATCCGCGTCTTTATTCCAACCTCCCCAACTTCCGTAGTAGGAATAATAATATTTACGCTTACATGTGTTAAACGTATTGTGTCTGGAAAAGCTCCAGCTGAAATCATTCTTAAACTCTTTTTTATCTGTCATCGATTAATTTATACTGAGCACCATATTTTTTATTTCATTTTTCATGTATGGCATAGAGTGACTCTCTACTCCTTCATCTTTCAACTGGGCTACTAACTGCCTGGTTACATTAATACCATAATATTTTTCTAAAATATATCTATACATTGATAACTGCAAAGCATAGTGGTTGTATTTGCAGTCATCTATGTTATAGCTTTCCTTCTTTATACCCTTTTTGCCGTTAAATGATGTTTTGTCAATTCGCTTTGACGTTTTCCAATCAATTAAAACATATTCATTTGAATTTTTATTCATCATTAACACATCAACAGTGCCAGCTATTCCAAGCTCCTTACTATAAACAATTACCTCGGAGAATGTATCAATATTTGGCCTTGATACATACCCGCCGATCCACTTTGTAGCGGCGATGGATTTTGCGTCTTTGGGCCTAACGCCTTCTTTTATCCAACTTTCAATTTCTAGATGAACATCTGTGCCGTATTTCCTAGCAATATCCCATTGCTTCATTAAAGACTCAGGTGTCTCTCCAAAGTATTTAGGCACATTATTAACAAGATGATTAGAAACTTTTATCTCATCGAAGGGTTCAAAAAAACTATTTACAAAAGTCGTTACACTTGTAAAAACAAAATCAGGTTGATCAATCAGTTTATACTCATGATTTTTTATATCAAGTTCAATATCATAATTGTTAATCTTATTCATAAATAATGGGTCCTAAGAACTTTTCCCACTTTTATACCAACCTCGATTACCAAACCTATCATATAGCATTACGGAACCGTCACCGCTATTATTTGTTCCATACTTGCCAGTTATTTTACCTTCCTGATTAAACGACGTCAAAGACCTTAAAAGATGCAAACTCTCACGTCCCTGGTTATCAAATATGGTTAATTTCCCATACCCGCCTTCAACAGAACCTAGTAATGAGGTTTGCTTAGCGCTATTATTATATGTAGAAAACATTCCATCACCATAACTGTTCTCACCAATAATAGCGGTTTTATTTTCATTTTCATTATAAGTGTCAAGGTAGCCTCCATTTTTTAAACGCACGTTCCCTCTTCCCTGGCCATCTGACATAATAGCAATCACCTCACTACCCTCCTGATTAAAGATTTTTATCTTTCCATCTTTAATCGATAAAATACTCTCACCCTTATCATTCAATAATTTAAATGATCCTCCTAATCCATTTTTATCAACAAGAGTTAGAGAGTTTGCAACTATATCATTAAAGTGTTGAGTGCCTCCATATTGGAACCCCATAAAAATAAACATAGATGAAAAAATAATGCTTGAGGTGATCAAGCCTGTTAAATAATTAAACATAATAAAGCCCTCACTATTAATATTTTTTAACGATTAGATATTAGATATTCTAGACAATTAATTAAATTTTCTTCACATCATCATACGAATATTTACTGCCAATATCATGATTATAATCTTCATTTTTTTCTAATACTATTTTATAACCATTTACAGCATCTACCTCTTTTATACCGTCAATATGCATTTTCTTTTCTTTATACTCAGGAATTTCTTTTGCTTTAGATTTGGCATCTTTCACATCTTCAGCAACAATAAAATAATTAGTATGGGACTCATAAAATCCACCAGAAACATTTTCATCATAAAAACCAGCATGTACTAAGAATAATCTCATAATTGACTCCTATTATAAATTAAAATAATTAAGTTAAAATGCACTTAAATCTAAAGTATGGCAGTGAAACATTAAACCATGAAAGACAGAAGATATACTATACGTATTCGCTGGATATTATATTTTAAGATAGAATAATAGATAAAAGAATGAGCGCAACAATTATAACCTGTACATATGTTTCATTTCCAAATAATTTTTCAGGGTCAAGCTCAGATAAATTAATTGAACCTCTACTTGATGAACTAGTTCTACTTTGCCTATCGGTATTTATGTCATTCATAAGCCTGTCCATGTATGACTCTTTTGGTGAATCACCATATATATTTGCTCCTTGATCACCCTCTAAAATCATATAGTAATAATACACTACAAACAGGATAGGAACGTTTGCGGCTAAGATCCACCATCCGCTCCTGCCAGTATCATGGAGCCTTCTTATTCCTACTCCTACAGCTGGCATAATTGTTAATAACATATAAAGAATAAAAGGCACCGGTCCCAAGAATAATGACAGAAATATAATTATTAGATGAACGAGTGTAAACATCCAAAATTCTGTCCGCCGAGCACGTCCGTTAAAGTTAATGTAATTTTTTGTGATAACGTCAAGATACCAGCTCATTGTTAAAACCTCATTTACTATATTCTTATGAATTTGTTGGAGCTGAAAATAATCTCAAATTTTGTTTTTATCTAATACTCTAGTGTTATTTTTTCAATACTGCGCATATATAAATCATCTTGCCAGCCACAAATGAATTGTATATCTCTGTACCTTTTATTCCAGCATAGGTCTTAAACAGACCACGAATTAAAAGAGGGACACTCCTTTGAATATGCCTCTCTCTATAATCAGATAGTCCATCCAGTCCTTTTATAACATTATCCGTAATATCTGTTCTATTAATAAATTTTAGATCTGATTTGCTAAATTGTTCATTTAGCTCATCAATTCCTTCTAGCGTCCTAAAATCACAAAACAAAAAAGAGCCACCAGGCTTTAAAACTCTATATACCTCAGCTAAAAATCTTTCCATGCTTCCATAGCAATGTGAAGACTCAACATTAATAACAACATCATATATATTGTCTGAGAACGGTACGTTTTCTGAGTCTCCGCAGACAAAATCTAAGTTTGGAAGTTCATACAGATCACGGCATAAAGACACTGCATCATCTGAAATATCTATACCTGTAACAGATAAAGGCTCTAAATACCTTGCGATATAGGCTGCCCCGCCTCCTCTTCCTGAACCGATCTCCAGTACTTTTTTATTTTTTAAATCAGAGTGGCTAGAAACATAGTGATATAACTGGATCGAGAAGCGCTCAAGCTCATCCTCATGTCTTAGTTGTAGCTCCATATTTGGAGCGTCATATCCATAGTTCATTAACTTAAGATCTGGATTGCGTGCTTTTCTAGCAAAAATATTATACCACTTTTTCCAGAACCATCTTTTTGATGATGGAGAAAGTTTTAATATTTGTACAATTATTCTTTTTATCACGCGATAATAAAATATATACCTAAATATCTATTAACTAAACTAATTTTTAATTATCCTTAAATTAGCTACCAGCCAAACATCTTAATTCCATCGTTCATCACTAATGAGTCTAGAGTAGGTTTTAAAATTTTGCTCCAGAGATCATAACCATTTTCACTCAGGTGTAAACTGTCAGCGATAAATAAATTACCGCTTGGCTTACCCTTCTTGTTAAGCATTGGACTTGATGTGTCAACATAGAATTGCATTGAATCACTATCGATATATATTTGAATTAGTTTGTTTGCTCTTCTCATATTGTTCCACATTGACCACCTCGCTGGGCTTGGCTTGATCGGAATGAATATGATTTTCGCTTTAGGTAGTTTTGTTGATGTAAGAAATGAAAATTCTTTATAATCTTCTAAAACTTGTTCTGGCGTCTTATTGTCGGCGATATCGTTATCACCCGCATATAATACAATAATTTTTGGTCTATATTTTTCTACTATACTGCTGAAGTAGTAATTCACATCTGATATATGCGAACCACCAAAACCACGGTTAATTATCGTTTTAAAATAAAAATATTTTGATGTTGGCCATTTTCTAATACTAGAACTTCCGACAAAAAGAACTCCATTATCAGTGAATGTGTTTTTCTGGTCCCAATTAATAAACTGATCTATATAAACCTCATCATCATTGCTACCATATTTGTACCTAGATGGATCAGGATCAGACTGGGGATATATCTGACCTAAAAATAAATAAATGATAGATAGGGCTATTTTTTTCATTAAACCAATTTAAGAAGATTTCTTTAAAAAGAATTTTCTAAAGGTTATAACAAAAAATACAGCCCTATATACAGGTTAATTCACTAAAAAAATACTAATTTATTTTAATTGTGGAATCTTCAGACCGGATAGCCTGAGTAAAAGAAAGAGTTCTAAATGAATAGAACTTTCAATAAACTTAATCTATACGGGATATATCTGTAGCCTGTTTGCCTCTATCACCATCGGTTGGATTAAACTCTACCTTGTCTTCATCACGGACCTGCTGACCTTCAGCTAGCATTGACTCATGAAAGAAGTAGTCAGTTCCATCGTCACCAGTAACAAAACCGTAACGTTTTTCTCTATTGTAGAATTTTACTTTTCCTGTTTCCATTTTTTCCTCTTTAGTTAATTATGAAATGTATTTATTTTTTGAGAGTAATGTAATAATTATTTTATTCTTTTTTTTGGCTAATCATTTCCCATTGAATAAGGTCAACAGGTATATTCCCAGCGTCGTTATACTCTTTCAAAAATGTTTTAATATTAAACTCTTTGCCCTGAGTTTCTAAATCTTTAGACCTCTTAGTAATTAAGCGCTCGATAAGATATTTCCCTGTTATATAGCAGGTTCCATATCCAGGCTGCCTAAGATATAAATGCTGCTCAAATCGAAGCAAATGTGGTTCTCGCTCCATCCAGCCTCGCGGTGTCCATTTAACGTGGACCTTTCCAGCCTCCTCCATTGTCATCATATTCGCGTGCGCATATAATGAGCCTAAACCTCTGGCCGCTCTCTGTGCTAGCATTATCCATACAATTTCTTTCGACCTAGGTGAATCCTCGTACAATCCAAGTTGCATGAACATTTCCTCTACACCGGTTGCAATCCCCTCACTCTTTGAATCAAAAATATTATATAAGAGGGGGCCTCTTCGAATTGGGCTCTCATGGGGCTCATCTCTGACCTGTGCCAGATCAAACCAATGGTAAAAATGAGAGTATAGTGGTACAGGGTCATAGTGCATACCAATATAAAAGAAGTTCCTTTCACTCTCAGGAACAAATTTTCCCAAATGCTCGCGAAGTGCCGGCTCCATATTATCTTTAATATGCATTATATCATTCTCTTTAAGAAAGTCCATTAGACGGCGTACGCCTTTTTCTTTCATTGCATCGAATTCTTCTTCTGTTTTAGCAGAAACCGTAGGAGGTAGATCTCTATTTAAATGTTCTTCCATTTTTAGCGAACTCCAGGCTCTATCTAGCTCTCTTTTCAATAGAGAAACCTCCTCATCCCATGATAGTGGAACTAGGTGGACATTTTTTTGGTACCAGCTATAATTATCCTTTCCTATTCCTGATGGGCCTTTTTTTGTTGGCGCTTTCTCATTTAACCAATGAATAAAATCATCATTAGCGTCTGATGCTCTATCTATTGGTTTTTTCAACACACTATCTAAACGGTTTCCATGATGGTTTTTTATTTTTGTTTTTATCTTTTTAAGGTTATCAGCCTGCTCTTTAAAGTTTTCTATACCTGCTATCCAAAGGTCTCTCGCATCGCCAGTAAGATTTCCTTTGGCTTGAAAAAGAAAATTAGGAATCATATCAAGCTGATCAGAAAGTCTTTTTGAATTTTCATGATCAAGAGGGAATTCATACTCCCAGAACTCTAATGTTCCATGATTAGTTGGGCCTTCATGTGCCGGAACATCGCTCTGATACATCCATATAGTCTGATAAAAAGCAGGATCTCTAGCCCAAGGTCTTAACACTCTTTGATTAAAATCATACCCATTCATCTCTGCACGAACGATACGCCAATCAGTCTGGTAATATTTAGGCCAATCTGTAGTATCAATTTTCTCTAAATTGCTCTGTAAAGAATTAAATTCATTCTCCACCGAAGTAAATCTCCTCTGCGTATAATCAGGAGCTCCATTCATGAGTGGTGGATTTTCAAAGTCTCTCCACATCCTAAACAGATCAACTAGATCTTTGTAGTTACCCGGCTCTCTGCTGTTTTCTGCTTTCATTGGATTAAGTATTAAATTTGTTATTATAAATATATATATAAAAATTCTCATTAACATTATCCTAACTTAGGTGCAAGTGTAATAAAATATCATTTTTCATTATTACCAGTAAATGAATTTATCTGTGTTTTATACCAGTCTAATATTTTAATGAAATCTGAATAAACTTCAGATGGTTTAACAAAGCTCTCTGAGTGTGCTTTTAATACATACATGGCATACTCCCCTTGATTTACTTTTTCATCCGAATTATAATCATTATTGGGAACTACCTCTATCGTCCAAATGGCATTTAGTCTGGGTTGATAAATACCAGATAATTCAACATCATTTAATTCGTACAAACTATTTAAATCAGCATAAATATATTCAATGCTAGCAAGAAGACCTAGAGAGCGATTACAAGTACATTTAAACTTAATGTATGGATAAAGCCATTCTCCTGTTGTGCCTCCACTATCATGTCCTTGACATGATCCAAGTGTCTTAACACCCTTTAAGGTATTTAGAAAACCAACCAAAGGTTTTATCTCTTTATCTATCTTTTCCACTTTCAAATAGGTTATTCAATTTTTGTATTGTTTTGCCAATAGTATCCACCATCTTTCAACCACTTTTGGACTCCGCTATGTGCTAATCTTGCTGCTTTTTTATATGACTCAAGGGCTGTATCAAAATCATTATCCTTTTGATAGACTATACCTAGATTGTAGTAAGCACTAGCATAATCAGGTTTCAGTCTTATTGCATTATTATATGCATCAATAGCATTAGAAAATTTTTCAATTTCTTTATAAGCATTTCCTAGATTATTATATGCATGCGCATCATTTGGTCTAAGCTCTATTGTTTTCTTATAATATGAAATTGCTTTATCAAATTTTTTAGTTAATAAAGCATTATTACCCTTATGAAACGCATCTGATGCCCTTAACAATGCTGTTTCTTTTTTGTGTTCATGCAGTATACTATCTCTATCTGATATACTTTCTGATAGCATCTTTTCTAACCTATTAGCCTTATCTATAGCTTCATTAGCAATG
>CAZYDX010000020.1:0-25329 GCA_964646455.1 uncultured bacterium
GTATTTTGTTTGTTCTCTTAGGGGCACCGTTAGGTGTAATGAGTAAAAAAGGAGGTTTTGCGGTAAGCACAAGCCTTAGCTTTGGTTTTTTCTTAATCTATTATGTTCTATTAATCGGAGGAGAGGAAATGGCTGATAGAAGTATATTATCTCCCTCCATAGGCATGTGGTCACCAAATCTCATCATCTTTTTTATCGCTATTTATCTATTAATTAATACAATAAGAGAAAAAGCTCCTATTGGAATCAAGCTTCCTATTCTTTTTAAAACAAAAAAAGTAAAGTCAAATGATTCCATCTGAAATAATTGAAAAAAAACGTGATGGTATAGCATTAAATAAGAAAGAAGTAAAGTGGTTCATTGAAAACCTTTTAAATAATAAAATTGACACAAGTCAATTATCAGCACTATTAATGTCAATTTATTTTCAAGGAATGGATGATGAAGAATCCTTCGCATTGGTTGAAACAATGGTCGAATCAGGTGAAAAGCTTGATTTCAATTACTTAGGGTCTTACATAGCAGATAAACATAGTACAGGGGGAGTTGGGGATAAAATATCCTTTATTTTAGCACCAATACTAGCCTCGCTAGGTATAATAGTTCCTATGATTGCAGGAAGAGGTCTAGCTTATACAGGAGGCACTATTGATAAACTCAAATCGATACCTGATCTTAAAACATCTCTAAGTCTAGAAAGTTTTAAAAACCAGATTGAAACTGTTGGGTGTTGTATAGCTTCTCAATCCTCTCAAATCTGCCCAGCAGATAAAATAATATACAGTGTAAGAGATCTAACCGGGACAGTCCCATCTCTACCTTTAATCTGCAGCTCTATCATGAGTAAAAAAATTGCTGAGGGACTTAACGGACTTGTTATGGATATTAAAGTTGGGAGTGGTACTTTTATGAAAACAATAGAAGACGCGAAAGAGCTCGGGTCAGGTCTTAAAAAAATTGGAGAAGCATTTAATATTAATACTGATATTATTTTTACAAATATGAATCAACCACTTGGAAATTTTGCTGGTTTGCACTGTGAAGTATTGGAAGCTATTGAATGTTTGAAGGGAAATGGTCCTCAAGATTTAATTGAGATTAGTTTTGAACTTGGTGCAAAAATATTATTACAAAGTAAAATAGCAAAAGATACTTTTACTGCTAATAGGTTAATGCTTGATACCATTAATAATGGAAGTGCATTAAATAAATTCGAAAAAATTATTAAAAAACAAAATGGAGATGTCAAAGCTTTAACCTCAAAACAGTTTATGCCTAAGCATGAAATCATAATAGAGTCTAATGCAAATGGATTTATCAGTTCTCTAGAAACAGAAAAAATAGGATGGTCATTAGTTGAAATGGGCTGCGGTCGAAAAGTAGAAAAAGATAAACTTGATTATACCGCAGGAATAGAATTTTTAAATAAAGTTGGAAATCAAGTTAATAAAGGAGATGGGATTTTTCGAATTTTTGGAAATGACCCTAATAAATTAGATATTGCAAAAGCAATTTTAAATAAAACATATACTTTGTCAGAAGTGGTAATCTCACAACCTACATTAATAATTAACTAAAAAATTAATTCCTATGAATCCTACACTTTTGAGATGGCTCTGTTCCAGCTTTATATACTTCTTTTTCTATTGGACAAGCTTTTCTTGATCCCATTTTTGATACGGAACATATCTCTGAAATAACTATACCACTTGGTTTTTGAAAATTTACTCTTGGAAGCTCAAGTATAGTATGACTGTCTCGCATAAACTGAGCCCAAGATGGAAGAGCAGCTTTAGATCCGTCTTGACCTATTCCTAAGCTTACTTGGTAATCATCTACTCCATACCAAACACCAGCAGCTAACTGTGGTGTGAAACCTACAAACCAAGCATCACTCCAGCCTTGAGTAGTTCCTGTTTTTCCAGCTGCAGGTCTAGTGAAATTATATTTCCACCTTGCACTGCCGCCAGTGCCTCTATCCATAACAGTCTGCATAAGATTTGTCATTAAATATGCAATCTCTTCACTTAACACCTCATATTGTGCTGATCCGTACGTTCTTATTGTATTACCATATCTATCTTCTATTTTAGTAATTGCAATTGGTTTGGAATAAACACCTTTATTTGCATATGCTGCATAGGCCGATACCATTTCTAGAGGAATTACTTCACTTGTACCAAGCGCAATAGCATCAACTGCTCTTATATCTGTAGAAATCCCCATTCTTTGTGCCGTGCGTTTAACCTGTTCAGCAGGTGCGTAGTCTTGCTGTACAATTCTTACGGAAATTAGGTTAAGAGATTTTCTCAGACCTTCTCTCAAAGTCGTAAGACCACCAGTACTACCACCATAATTCTGAGGTTTCCACTTTACCCATGATCCATCAGTATTTTGAACATTTAATACAACTGGCTGATTAAGCAATTGCTGTGAAACAGTATATCCATTTTCAAGTGCAGTAGTATAAACAAAGGGTTTAAATACAGAACCTGGTTGTCTCTTGGCTTGTACAGACCTATTATATTGATCATGGTAATCTGGACGACCACCAATCATTGCCATAATTCCACCGGTTTTTGGATTAATTGCTATAAAAGCTGTTTGAACCAATAGCTTTGCCCTTAAATCTTTATACAACTTCGCCTCTCCTTGCATCATCATTTTTACAGAGTCTTCATCATAAATAGTTAGGTGACCTAAAAGCTCAAACTCTTCTTGGTTATTCATAATTCTATTATTTAACTTTTTTTGAGATTTAGTAATCGCATCTAACACAACCTTTTCAGCCAAGGCTTGTATTCTTGAGTCTAGAGTAGTATATATTTTTAGTCCATCACGATAAATATTTATACCTAACACCTCGTCTTCTTTTTCTAATAATCTTCTTACATATTCAGTAAAATAAGGCGCCAATCCTTTTATAGGCTCATCGGTAATTGACTCCAATGTCATAGCTCTATATTGGGAATGCTCAGAGTGTGTTATATACCCCTGTTCTTTCATTAATCTAAGAACTGTATTTCTTCTTTTCCTTGCCCTTTCAGGGTGCCTTACTGGAGAATAACTGGCTGGAGATGGTAATAATCCAACTAATAAAGCAGATTCATCTACACTAAGCTTTTTTGATTCTTTGCCAAAAAAACGTTTTGTTGCTGCCTCTACTCCATACGTACCATGCCCGAAGTGCACAGTATTCAAATACATCTCTAGAATTTCATCTTTTGTATATGTCCTCTCAATCTGTATCGCAGTTATTACTTCTTTTATTTTTCTTAGTATACTATCCTCAAAGCCGATAGTTTTATACAAATTTCTAGCAAGCTGTTGCGTTAGAGTACTAAATCCTTGTCTATAGCTTAAGGATAAAATATTGATTCCAATGGCGCGAGCGACACTTCTAAGTGAGAGTCCCCAATGCTCATAAAATCTTCTATCTTCTGACGCTATAACAGCATTTTGCATATGAGTTGGAATATTATAAAGCTCTACGAATACCCGCTTCTGAACAAAAAGCTCATTAAGCACTTTGCCATCTACAGAATATATACGAGTAACTAGGTCTGGGTCATAATTTTCTAATTGCTCAAGAGATGGTAAATCTCTTGATAAAAATCCAATAAATAATAATCCAATGACCACACCAGATAATATAATGCCTATAGAAATCCAAAATACTTTGACTAATTCATTTAAAGGCTTTTGATTGGACATATATGAATTTACTATTATCTAAATAAAATTATTAAATCAACACTTACTTATAAAGAATTATATATAAAAATTAATCAGGAGAAAAAAATAATTTTATTTTTTTGAAGGGCGTATCATTTGATTTGGTTGAACTAATTTATCAAATTCTTCACCTGTCAAATAACCTAATTCAATAACAGATTCTTTTAAAGATATATTTTTTTTATATGAATTCTTTGCAACTTCTGCTGCTTTATCATAACCGATATGTGGATTTAATGCGGTTACTAACATAAGTGAATTATATAAATTTTCATTTATTCTATCGATGTTAGCCTCTATGCCTTCTACGGCATTAGTAGCAAACGACTTTGAAGTTTCTGATAGTAGTTTAATTGATTCAAGAATATTATATGCGATAACAGGTCTGTAAACGTTTAACTCAAAATTACCGCTTGCACCTGCAAGCGTTATTGTAACATCATTACCAATAACTTGAGTACATACCATTGTTAAAGCTTCACATTGGGTAGGATTTACTTTTCCAGGCATAATAGATGATCCTGGCTCATTAGTAGGCAAAATAAGCTCTCCGATTCCTGATCTTGGTCCAGAAGCCAACCAACGTATATCATTTGCAATCTTAAATAATGAACTAGCTATTACCTTAAGCGTTCCTGATAATTCAACAATACTATCTTGACCTCCTAATGCCTCAAATTTATTTTGAGCAGTTCTAAAGTTTAATCCTGTTAAATTTTTTATTTCATTTGCTATATCCTTATCAAAACCTTCTATCGAATTGATTCCTGTTCCTACAGCAGTACCTCCTGCTGCTAATTCAAGGCAGCTATCTACAGATTTTTTTAAACGACTTATCCCATGCCCAATTGCTGAAACATACCCGGAAAATTCTTGTCCTAAGCTAAGAGGGGTTGCATCTTGGAGATGAGTCCTTCCAACTTTAATGATATCTTTGAATTCTTTAGATTTTTTATCTAACGATACTCTCAGATTTACTAGAGAAGGTATGAGATCATGGGTAACACTCTCTACAGCGGCAATATTTATCGCGGTTGGAAAAGTATCATTAGTTGATTGACTCATGTTTACATGATCATTTGGATGAATCGGTTCTTTACTACCAAGCACTCCTCCGACCATTTCAATCGCTCGATTAGAGATAACCTCATTGAAATTCATATTTGTCTGTGTACCACTTCCGGTTTGCCAAACCACCAAAGGGAAATGGTCATCGAGCTTTCCTGCAATAACCTCATCGACTGCTTTGTGTATTGCATCTTTTATCGAACTTTCTAGTCTACCATGATTGTGATTAACCGTTGCAGCTGATTTTTTTAATATACCATACGCGCGGATAAATTCTCTTGGAAAATGATGATTGCCGATTTTAAAATTATTTAATGACCTTTGAGTCTGTGCCCCATAATATCTGTCGCTAGGAACCTCAATCGAACCAAGACTATCTTTCTCAGTACGGTGTGCCATTATTTTATTTTACCTTCCAGGTATCGCCAGCATTTAATAGATCTTGAACTTTTCCAACCCCTTTTTTCTTTATTGCAGAATCAACTTGCGCCACCATTTCGGAATTGTAAGTTGGCTTGTCAACAGAATAAATAACTCCAATTGGCTCTGGAAGGATTGGGTGAGATGTCCAATTAGCAATGATATGCGCAAGATCAAGATTGGTTTCATCATGGATCAATAAATCATCTGGACTATGTTTTTCCATATCGACAACAACAGGTGTAAAACCATCAAGCTTTATACCTTTAGTTCCTTTGGCAAACAGCATCGGTTCTCCGTGCTTCACTTCGATAACATTATCAAATTTATCTGCAGAGGTATATTCTGCATATGCACCATCATTAAAAATATTACAATTTTGATAAATCTCAATAAGGGAACTACCATTATGATTATATGATCGTTCAAACATCTGAGATAAATGAGCTTGCCATCTGTCTATTGTACGAGCAACAAATGTTGCTTGCGCACCAAGAGCAAGGGAAGGAGGATTAAGTGGTATATCCAGAGAACCAAAAGGCGTGGCTTTAGTTACTTTACCAACCTCTGAAGTCGGGGAGTACTGTCCTTTTGTCAGACCGTATATTCTATTGTTAAAGAGCAATATATTTATATCCATATTTCTTCTTAGAGCATGCATAAAATGATTACCACCAATTGATAATCCGTCACCATCACCAGTAACAACCCATACGGATAAATCCGGATTAGCAATTTTAACACCAGTCGCTACAGCAGGAGCTCTACCATGAATTGTATGAAAACCATAAGCATTCATATAATAGGGAAATCTGCTTGAACAACCAATTCCTGAAATAAATACAAATTCTTCTTTTTTTCTACCAAATGTTGGCATTGTTTTCTGCGTCTGGGCTAAGATTGCATAATCACCGCATCCTGGACACCATCTAACTGCCTGGTCTGACTCAAAATCTTTTTTTGTGTAAGTAGGAGTATTTATATCTGCCATTATATTATCCTATAAGTTGGTTTACATTTTCAATTATTTTTGTAGCGCTAATTGGTCTACCCGTAACCTGGTTTATTCCTTTTGCATCTACAAGATATTCAGATCTTATCAATTTAATCAGTTGTCCCATATTTATTTCTGGAATCAAAACATTTTTAAACTTAATTATAATCTCGCCTAGATCTTTTGGAAGCGGACTAATCCACCTAAGATGAACATGCGCAACGCTTTTCTCTTCTTCGTGCAAGGTCTCCACCGCAGATCTACATGAACCATATGTACCACCCCAGCTGATAATCAACACGTCCCCATTTTTTTCACCAAAAACTTCTGTCTCTGCTATATCATTTTGAATGCGATTTACTTTTTCTTGTCTAAGCTCAACCATCCGATGGTGGTTATCAGGATCATAGCTAACATGTCCTGAATTTTCCGCTTTTTCAAGGCCTCCAACACGATGCTCAAGACCAGGTGTTCCTGGTACCGCCCAAGGTCTAGACAAGGTGTTTTTGTCTCTCTCATATGGTAAAAATTCATCTTTTTTAGATTTTTTTGCAAACTTGACATCTATTGGTTCAAGCTCTTTTACAATTGGTATTTTCCATGGCTCAGAACCGTTAGCTAAATATCCATCTGTTAAAAGAACTACTGGGGTCATATACTTCAAAGCAATTCTAGATGCTTCATATGCAGCATAAAAACAATCTCCCGGAGTAGAGGCAGCAATAAGTGGTAATGGCGCCTCACCATTTCGTCCATACAGTGCCTGGTTGAGGTCTGCTTGTTCAGTTTTTGTAGGAAGGCCAGTACTAGGACCACCTCTCTGGACATTAATGATAACCATTGGAAGCTCTGTCATTACAGCCAAACCCATAGCCTCACCTTTCAATGCTATCCCAGGTCCAGATGTTGCTGTCACGGCTAAGTTACCAGTAAAAGAGGCACCAATAATCGATGCTATACCAGCTATCTCATCCTCAGCCTGAAATGTTTGCACCCCAAAATGCTTCCAAGCAGCAAGGGTATGAAGAATATCACTCGCTGGAGTAATCGGGTAACCTCCATAAAATAATTTTAACTTAGATTTTTCAGATGCAGCAAGTAAACCAAGAGCTGTAGCGTAATTGCCATTTATATTCCTATAGTTCCCCTTTGGGAGTATCGCTTTTTCTACTTTAAAACGAGTAGTAAATAACTCAGTAGTATCCGCATAGTTATAACCAGCGTTCATGGCTCTTTTATTTGCTTCAATAATTGTATCCTTACCGGCAAATTTCTTCTCCAACCATTTTTCAGTGGCATCCAGAGGTCTGTCATACATATAATAAAGAACTCCTAACGCAAAAAAGTTTTTTGTTCGACCTACAAATTTGGGAGACATATCTAGACCTTCACAAGCTGCTGTTACGAGTTTATTCATCTCAATTGGTATAACAGTAAAATAATCATCTAATGTTCCATCATCAACAGGGCTACTTTCATATCCTGCAAAATTCAAATTCTTTTTTGTAAAAGAATCAGTATTTAAAATGATCGTCCCGCCTGGTACTATTTCTGCTTGGTGAACTTTTAGAGCTGCGGGATTCATAGCAACAAGTACGTCAGGACTATCTCCAGGTGTATGTATATCTTTTGAACTGAAGTGTATTTGGAAGGCACTTACGCCAGCAAGCGATCCGGCAGGAGCTCTAATCTCAGCAGGAAAATCAGGCAAAGTACTAAGGTCATTGCCAACAACCGCAGTTGTTTCAGTAAATCTCCCTCCTGTTAACTGCATACCATCTCCTGAGTCACCAGCAAAGCGTATTACAGCATCATCTATCGTTTTAAATGTTTTTCCCATGGTTCCTACTATTTAATTAAGATTTATAATAAGTCTATTTATCTACGGCTATTTCACCAAAGAGATTTTTGTAACTAATCTGATTTAATTACTGAGTTAATTTACCAAGTGTTGTTGTTTGTCAAAAGGTATTATACTACTTTCAAAAAAAATTTGATTTGGTATTTTATGAAAATAAAAATAACTAATTTTATTAAATGAAAAATAAAGAAAAAATAAGGCTTACTACACTTAGCCACGGAGCTGGATGAGCTTGTAAAATTGGTCCATCAGACCTTGCTCAGGTGCTGGGTAACGTAAAAATGAAGACCAATAACTCCATCATCTCAGACTATACTAGTACAGATGATGCGGCAGTAGTACGTCTAAATGATGGCAAAATCCTATTACAAACTGTAGACTTTTTTACTCCGGTAGTTGATGACCCTTATACTTTTGGTCAGATATCTGCTGCTAACTCGCTTTCTGATATTTACGCCATGGGTGGAAAACCTTTGTTCGCTTTAAATATTGTTGCATTCCCAATTCAAAAATTATCAAATACCATTCTCTCTGATATTATGCAAGGAGGAGCTGATAAAGCAGATGAGGCTGGCATCCCAATAGTTGGTGGGCATTCTATTGATGATAATGAGCCCAAATATGGTCTGGTTGTTACGGGCGAAGTATCTGCAAAAAATATCTGGGTCAATACTGGTGCAAAACCAGGTGATAGTTTGATTTTAACAAAGCCAATTGGAACTGGAGTGATTTCTACCGCAATAAAAAAAGAAATAGCAAGTAGCTCAACTATTAAATCAGCAGTAAAATCAATGGCGATGCTAAATAAAAAAGCATCGGAAACTCTACAAAAATTTAATCCTAATGCGGTCACAGACATAACAGGGTTTGGACTAATTGGCCATCTAATAGAAATTTGTAAAGGAAGTAACGTGTCCTCCAGAATTAATTTTTCTGATATTAATTTTCTTCCCGATGCAATTGACCTAGCTAATAAAGGTATTATACCAGGAGGCTCAAAAAGAAACCTGGAATATGCTAGAGATTATGTAAAGTTCAGTAATACTCTATCAACAACAGAAAAACTCTTAGCGTGCGATGCTCAAACCTCAGGAGGCTTATTAATTTCTATTCCAAATGATGAAGCAGATCAGTTTATTGCAGCTTATGGTGATCAGGCTATTAAGATAGGTTCTATCACAGAAAAAGATACCTTTATTGTATCATTAGATGCTTAGTTTATAATAATACATATTGCTGTTTTCTATATACGGTAAAAATTGTCGTATTTATTCTTTGGTTTTTTTTACTTTATATATATATACTCCCAGGCGAAAATATGTTAAAAATTACTAGAAAAGTTGAGTACGCTCTTATTGCAGTAAGGCATCTAAAAGAACATCCTGGAGAACTCATAAATGTTAGTGAGATCTCTAAGCTTTACGGAATTCCAAAAGAAGTTCTAGCAAAAACAATGCAAAAACTTGCGAGAGAAAATATTGTTAGTTCTTATAAAGGACCTCATGGTGGCTACAAAGCAACTAGCAAAGCATCAAAAACAACATTATATAATTTCTTTGAGATATTAGAAGGCCCTACAGCAATTATGGATTGCTACTTTGACTCCGGGTGCATTCATCTAACAAACTGTAATATTCGAGGGCCGATTAATAAGATAAATGACTCAATTCGAAACCTTTTTGACAACCTAACACTCGCGGATATTTCGTAAATATTATTATGGAACTAAAAGACAAAATAATTGAGATTTTAAAACAATGCTATGACCCTGAGATCCCAGTGGACCTTTGGAACCTAGGACTTATATATGATATTAGTATTAAAAATATCCAAAACAATAAACATAGTGTGGATGTATTAATGTCACTCACTACTCCTGGCTGTAGTATGGGGCAGCATATGGCGGATGACATAAAAACAAAAGTATCTGAGCTTGATGAGATAGAGGAAGTTAATGTCAGTGTGACCTTTGACCCAGAGTGGAAGCCTGAAATGATGAGCGATGAAGCAAGAAATAAACTTGGCTTTGATGACACCATAAAAAAAACTATTGAGCCACAAATTGAAACATCATGGGAATAAATATGGAAAAACAAAATACAAAGATCAAAAAAGCTCAGAATGATTTTAAAAATGCACAGATATTTATAACAGAGAAAGCAGCAAAAAGATTAAAAGCGGTTATGTCTGCTGAAGGCAAAAATAATCACTTTCTTAGAATGTCTGTAGATAGCGGTGGCTGTTCTGGAATGAACTATAAAATGGATTTTGACAACAACCAAGAAAGCTATGACAAAGTATTTGAGCAACATGGTCTCAAAGTAGTTTGCGATCTTAAAAGCTGGCTATATCTAAAAGATATCACAGTTGATTATTCTGATGATATGCTAAACGGGGGGTTCAAAATAGAGAACCCTAATGCTGAGCGTACGTGTGGCTGTGGAACATCATTTTCAGCATAAGCTTACTCTTATAACTATAATAAATAAATGAGTAATAGTAAAACAGCCGTCATTGACCAAAGAGTCAAAGAAGAATATAAATATGGCTTTGTGACAGATATTGACTCTGACACATTGCCACCTGGCATAAGTGAAGAGACTATTCATTTCATTTCAGAAAAGAAAAATGAACCATCCTGGCTTTTAGATTGGCGTATTAAAGCATATAGAAAGTGGCTTAAAATGGAAGAGCCAACGTGGAAACAAGTCAGCTATAATAAAATTAACTATCAAGATATAAGCTATTTCTCATCTCCCAAAAAGAAAAATTTAAAAAGCCTTGATGAGTTAGACCCGGAACTATTAAAAACTTATAATAAACTTGGGATTCCCCTTGACGAGCAAAAAATGTTAAACGGAATTGCTGTGGATGCGGTTTTTGATAGTGTCTCCGTTGCAACAACATTTAGAGAGGAACTAAAAGATCATGGTGTCATTTTTTGTAGCTTCTCTGAAGCGGCGATAAATTATCCAGAAATAGTAAAAAAGTACCTGGGCTCAGTTGTGCCATATACAGATAATTATTTCGCTTGTTTAAACTCAGCTGTCTTCACCGATGGCTCATTTGTTTATATTCCAAAAGGAGTTAAGTGTCCTATGGAGCTATCAACTTATTTCAGAATTAATGAAGCAAAAACAGGGCAGTTTGAGAGGACACTAATTATCGCTGAGGATAATAGCTATGTAAGCTACTTAGAGGGCTGTACAGCTCCAATGCGAGATGAAAACCAACTGCATGCGGCAGTTGTTGAGCTTGTAGCACACGACAACGCAACAATAAAATATTCAACAGTTCAAAACTGGTATCCTGGAAATCCAAAAACTGGAGAAGGTGGAATTTATAATTTTGTAACAAAGCGAGGGTCTTGCCTCGGTAATCGTTCACGTATATCCTGGACACAAGTAGAAACTGGGTCTGCAGTTACATGGAAATACCCAAGCTGTATTCTTAAAGGAGATAACTCTATAGGAGAATTTTATTCCGTTGCACTAACAAATAATCTACAACAAGCTGATACAGGTACAAAAATGATTCACATTGGAAAGAATACTAAAAGTACTATCATATCAAAAGGTATATCCGCAGGTAAAGGCCAGCAAACATATCGAGGGCAGGTTAAAATTATGAAGAACGCAGAGAATTCTAGAAATTTTTCTCAGTGTGATTCTATTTTAATTGGCGATATGTGTGGAGCACATACATTCCCTTTTATAGATGTTAGGAACCAAAGTGCAATAATGGAGCATGAAGCTTCAACATCAAAAATTGGCGAGGATCAGCTTTTCTATTGCAACCAAAGAGGAATCAACACCGAAGATGCTGTTTCAATGATTGTCAATGGCTTTTGTAAAGAGGTATTTAACGAACTGCCTATGGAATTTGCCATGGAGGCCACCAAGCTAATGGAGATTAGTTTGGAGGGTAGCGTAGGATAACAAAGGACTATTGATGCTTAAAATAAAAAATTTACATGTCGAAGTTGAAAATAAAAAAATACTTAGTGGAATCAATCTCCATATTAAGGCTGGCGAGATGCATGCTATAATGGGCCTAAATGGATCAGGCAAAAGTACACTATCAAATACAATCACTGGCCGAGAAAATTATAATGTTACACATGGAGATATATTATATAAGAATGAGTCTATATTAGAATGGGCACCAGAAAAAAGAGCCCTAGCTGGGATATTCATGTCCTTTCAATATCCAACTGTCATCCCAGGCGTTAATAATACCTATTTTTTAAGAGCTGCTGTTAACGCAAAAAGAAAACACAACAATCAGAAGGAGTATGACGCAGCAAATTTTTTAAAATATATCAAGGCTAGGCTTGTGGAGGTCGATATGGATACTAAATATCTTAAAAGATCGGTCAATGAAGGATTCTCAGGAGGAGAAAAAAAACGAAATGAAATGCTACAACTTTTAAGCCTCAAGCCTGAGCTAGCCATTATGGATGAAACTGATTCTGGACTAGATATAGATGCTATAAGGGTAATCTCAAATGGTATTAATAAATACAAAAATAAAGAACGTGGATTTTTAGTAATCACTCACTATCAAAGGCTGCTAAAATATATTGAACCAGATATTGTGCATGTACTCATCGATGGTCAGATAGTTAAATCAGGTGGAAAAGACCTTGCTATAGAACTAGAAGAAAAAGGCTATGGATGGCTTGAAAAATGAATATTAATAATTATAAGATCGATTTTAATAAAGCAATAGCATCCGGTACTTATACGGACAAAATATTTGATAGTAAAAAACAATCATTTGAAAAATTTCTCAAACTAGGTTTGCCTACAAAAAAATGGGGAAGCTGGAGACACACCAATCTATCAAAATTAAATAATCTAAAACTAGAATCATATAATCCGATAAAGACTAACTCAACCGGATATAAAAAAAAATTGCTACCTGCTGAACCTATGGTTGATCTAGTTTTTTATAATGGTGTGTTTAGGAAAGATTTATCTTCTAAGCTGCCAAAAGGCGTATCGATATCAGATGATCTAGAGCTGTTATTAAAAGATGATAGCGCTTATGTAGAATCCCCCTTTAGTCTATTAAATTCTACTTTCTTGAAAAGTGGTATAAACATTAGTATTGAAAAGAACCTGACCTTAGAAAAAACAATTAGAATCATATACAATAGTGATGGAAATAATTCTGAAATAATATATCCTCGAGTAGTATTAAATGTAGGTGAGTCAGCTAGCGGCACAATCTTAGAGCACCATATTAACAATATAGATTTCTCTTTACAAAATAGTGTTACCCGAATTTCGATAGATGAAAATGCGAATCTTGAACATATAATAATTCAAAAAAATTTAGATAGCATGATTGATATCTCAACCATAACAGTAAAACAAAAAAAAGAAAGTAACTACAACTTCTTCCAATATTGTGAGGGTAGTGAACTCGGAAGAAACAATATTCATATTATTATGGATGGGCACGGATCTAACTGCAATCTATCTGGAATCTCATTAACAAAAACTATACAACAACTTGATAATAATATTCTGGTTGAGCACGTGGAACAAAATACCACTAGCTCTCAGAATTTTAAATCAATTCTCGATGATAGCTCGAGCGGAATATTTAATGGAAAAGTCATCATAAGAGAGGGCGCCGTTAAAACTGACGCTTCTCAATCAAATAAGAATATTATTCTATCAAAAAATGCTGGGATGAATTCAAATCCTCAAATGGAAATCTACAATGATGATGTTAAATGTGCCCATGGGTCAAGCACCGGAGAATTAGACCAAGAAGCAATGTTCTATATTAGATCTAGAGGACTAGATATCGTAAATGCAAAATCACTGCTCCTGAGAGGTTTTATTACTGATTTAATTGATAAAATTGGAAATAGAAAAATAAAGAACTACTTATTTGAAAATTTTGATATTTGGCTATCTAAGAATTATAATTCATGAATATCCTAGAAAAAATGTCTGAAATAGAAGACATCTTTTCTATTTTTGATGACCCAAAAGACAAACTTGCTCAGCTGATGGATATAGCGAAAGAATATGATGGAATCCCAACAAACAAAAAAACAGAAAATGCAAGAGTTCATGGATGCGCATCTCAGGCATGGGTTATCGGCAAAAAAGTGAAAGGTATTTATGTATTTAATTGCGATTCAGATGCATTAATCGTAAAAGGCCTTCTTTCCTTACTATGTAAAATTTTTAGCGGCCACAATGCAAAAGACATACATTCCGTAGATCATTCGAAAATTCTTGAGATGGTTGGACTTTTAGGATCAATCAGTATCCAAAGAACAAATGGTTTCGCCAATTCTGTTGATAAAATTCATAAAATTGCTGTATGAGTTACGAAGAAAATAATAGAAAAAAATTACTAAGAGATGTTGAGGCAAATATGGTCCCATCCGGAGACAAAGTAACTCTAGTCGCTGGCAATCTAGTGCAAATTACCCAGTCGCTTGGTGGTAATTATACGATAATCATAAATGGAAATATGGCACAAATAAGTGCTGATAATGCTGACGCGCTTGGAATAGAAATTGAAAAATCAGAAAATAAAGATACTAACTCTGAATTTTCAGAACAGCTTGTATGGGATCAACTTAAAACCTGTTACGATCCTGAAATTCCTGTAAATATTGTAGAACTAGGATTAATCTATGATTTGAGTATAGAAGATGACAAAAATGGGAAAAAAATAATTATAAAAATGACACTTACTGCACCTGGCTGTGGAATGGGTCCTGTCATTGCAGATGAAGTAGACAGAAAAATAGGCGCGCTTCAAGATGTAGAAAGTGTAAATGTTGAACTGGTATGGGAACCTCAATGGAACCAGGGCATGATGTCAGAAGCTGCACAACTAGAACTAGGAATATTTTAGTTTGTCTATAAATACACTATCCAAAAAAAATAACTTTCCAATATTTGATAATAATAACCTCGTATATCTTGACAGTGCTTCTACATCTCAGAAACCTACCAATGTAATAAATGGAATAAAAAAAGTGTACGAACGTTCAAATGCAAATGTACATCGTGCATTATACAACCTTGGCTCAGAATCAACTAGATTGTTTGAGTCAGCGAGAAAAAACATTTCTAGTTTTATAAATGCAGGCTCTGCTAAAGAAATAATTTTTACTAGTGGAACAACAGAATCGATAAACCTCTTAGCATATACGCTTGGCTCAAGACTAAATAAGAATGACGAAATTTTAATTAGCCAGATGGAACATCATGCGAATATCGTACCTTGGCAACAACTTGCAAATAGATCTGGAGTAAAATTAAGATATCTTCCTATAACAGATTCAGGAGAATTAGATTTTTCGAAGCCTGAAAAATATTTCACAAAAAAAACAAAAATTATTTCAATAACTCACATGTCAAATGTCCTCGGCACTGTTAATCCTATTAAAAAATTATCTGAAATTTCAAAAAATATTGGAGCTGTATTTATTGTTGATGGAGCACAAAGCGTATCTCATATGCCTGTTGATGTAAAGGATTTAGGCTGTGATTTTCTGGCTTTTTCAGGTCATAAAATGTTGGGTCCAACAGGAGTTGGCGTATTATGGGGTAAATATGATATTTTAGATTCTCTCCCACCATTTATGAGTGGTGGAGAAATGATAGATACAGTATCAATGGAAAACTCTACTTGGAATAAAGTTCCCTATAAATTTGAAGCAGGTACGCCTAACTATGTTCAGGCAATTGGTCTCGGTTTTGCAGTGGATTATTTATCAACTATAGGTATGGAGAAAATCAAAGACCATGAAAAAAAGCTAACTGATTATGCCCTAGAAAGATTGGGGGAAATTTCTGGGTTAATTATACATGGAAAACCTTCTTCACGTGGAGGTGTTATTAGCTTCAACATAAATAATATCCATCCCCAAGATCTTGCTCAATTTTTAAACGAAGATAATATTTGCATAAGGGTTGGTCACCATTGCGCACAGCCACTAATTAATATACTTGGTGAAACCTCTACAGCCAGAATTAGTTTTTATATTTATAATGATTCTTCTGATATTGATAAATTAGTAGATTCAATAAAATCAACAATTAACTACTTTTAAATATGGAAACAATCTTGCTTGATGATTTCATTGATGATGGAATTATCAAAGAAAAATCATTCAGAGAAAAAATTGATACTATGGACTTTGAGTCCTTCTCCTCAAAGAAAGTAATAATAAAAGGCTGTGCGGGTGTTACCGTCCCAACTTGGGCCTATCTAATCCTTGTTGCAAATCTCGCACAAGTAGCAGATAAAATCTATTTTGGAGAGCCTCGTCATGCTGTTAAAATTTTTAATAGAGACAAGTAACTATGAGTAAACGCGTTAATTGGAAAACCTATTTTATGAATATTGCTAAAGAGGTATCGACAAGATCTACCTGTGATCGGAAACATGTTGGAGCTGTTATTGTAAGAGATAAAACCATATTATCTACCGGATATAATGGCAGTATAAAAGGCCTGAAGCATTGTGATGAGATTGGACATGAGATAGTGGATGGACATTGTGTAAGGACAACCCATGCTGAGGCAAACGCAATCGTTCAAGCTGCAAAAAATGGCGTGAGTATTAATAACTCTGAGATATATGTAACGGCATCTCCTTGCTATAATTGTTTTAAGCTAATCGCAAATTCTGGAATCAACACCATTTATTATGAGGAGTTCTACAGAGATGAGCGTATAATTAATTATGCTTCTGAAGCTAATATAGAATTGAAAGCATTAGATTAGTTTTTTAAATTTTAATATGCAGGTAGCTAAAATTCATTATAAGGATAAAAATGCACCTGCTGAATTTACCATGTCTCTTCATGAAACTGGTTTTGGAGTTATTACAGACCACCCTATCCCCATCGAGCTAATAGATAGTGTTTATAGTGAATGGAACGAGTTCTTTCATTCCCAATCAAAATATGATTTTTTATTTGACCCTATTAAACAGGATGGATATTTCCCTTTAGGAACAGAAAATGCTAAAGGGTATACCGCAAAAGATCACAAAGAGTTTTATCATTTTTATCCATGGGGTCGTATTCCAAATACATTCACGGATTCTACAATCGAATTATATGATTGTTTAGTAAAAATGACATCATCTATATTAGAATGGATAGAGTTAAACACACCATCTGAAATACGATACAGGTTCCGTGAACCACTGAAAAACATGATTCATGAAAGTAAAACAAATCTTTTTAGAATTATTCATTATCCACCTTTTAGCGGTGAGGAAGATAAAAAATCTGTTCGTGCAGCAGCACATGAAGATATAAACCTAATTACACTGTTAGTTGCAGGTACAAAACCTGGTCTTGAAGCAAAAGATAAAAGCGGCAATTGGCACAAAATATCCACAGACCCTGGAACTATTGTTGTGAATGTTGGAGATATGCTAAAAGAAGCCTCAGGTGGGTACTATCCTTCAACTACCCACCGGGTAGTAAATCCAGTAAAAAAATCCAATAACAATAGTCGCTACTCAATGCCACTATTTTTACATCCCAGAAATGATGTAATACTTTCTGATGATTATACAGCCGGTGAATATTTAGATGAACGACTCAAAGAAATTGGGCTAAAAAATTAAACCTCTTATTCGCTGATGAATAATCCCGCGCTTACTATAGGACTCTCTATGGTATTAGGCATGCTTGCCCAGGTTGGATCAAAGCATCTTCATCTTCCAGGTATTGTGCTATTATTATTATCTGGTATGGTCTTTGGCCCAGATGGACTCAACTGGATAAAACCTGAGTCGTTAGGTCCCGGGTTACATATACTAGTTGGGTTTGCTGTTGCAATTATTCTTTTCGAAGGAGGAATGAATCTACGCATTAGTCGCATCATGCGTGAAAGAAAAGCAATCCGCGGGTTAATTACACTAGGGGCATTATGTACTCTTGTTGGTGGAACTTTAATTACAATAATATTTCTTGGTTGGGATTTTAGAACCTCAATATTATTTGGAACACTGATTATCGTAACTGGACCTACAGTTATTACTCCTCTATTAAAAAGAATCAGAGTGCACCAAGGCGTAAGTACTATACTCGAGGCAGAAGGGATTTTATTAGATGCCATTGGCGCTATAGTTGCTGTAGTCGCATTAGAAATCGCAATAAGCCCATCTGGTTTATCATTTGTAAAAGGTATATATCATATTATATCACGTTTGGGGGTTGGTGCAGTATTTGGAATAACAGGAGGTTATTTATTAATCCAAATATTTAAGCTTAGAGATTTAATACCAGATGGAATTGAAAATGTATTTATACTTAGCTGGGTTATCGCTCTTTTTCAACTTTCAAATACTATTAGCCCTGAGAGTGGTATCGCTGCAGTAACTGTTGCAGGAATGACGTTTGGAAATTCTAAAACTTATATACAGCAAGATCTACTAGAGTTCAAAGAGCAGCTTACAGTTCTTATGATCGGGATGCTGTTTATTCTTCTTTCTGCTGATGTAAGGATTGAACAAATCTATGGACTTGGATTGCCAGGATTATTAACAGTGTTTGTATTAATATTTATCGTTAGACCTGTTTCCGTATTTATCGGAACAAAAAATACAGGCTTAGATAATAAGCAGAAAGTTTTATTATCGTGGATTGCCCCAAGAGGAATCGTTGCAGCGGCAGTAGCATCCTTGTTTGTTTATGAGCTTGAGCAACATGGGTTTGATGGTACACAGCTAAGAGCCCTGGTGTTTTTATTAATTATAATTACTGTGCTATCAGCAGGATTAACTGGAGAAATAGTAGCTAAAAAATTAGATCTAAGAAGAAAAAGTCAATCAGGGTGGATTATTTTAGGAGCCCATGAAGTATCAAGATTACTATCGAGACTATTAAAGAATGCGGGTAATGAAATTATCTGTATTGATGAAGATCCTAATGCTTGTTTAGTAGCAGAGCATCAAGGCATTAAAGTATTTTTTGGAAATGCTCTTGATGATCGGACTCTTCAGAGAGCTGAGCCAGATACAAGAAAAGGAATCATCGCACTAAGTGGAAATGAAGAAGTAAACTATATTTTTTCTCAGCGTGCTAAACACCTCAGTAAAGAGATGTCTATTCTTATTGGAATTAAAGATTCTTTTGAAGGAATAACACCATCAATGATAAAGGATGCCGGTGGTAAAATTCCTTTCGGACATTCTGCTGACATGGAATATTGGTGCTCACTGATTAAACAAGAAAAAACAATTTATAAATCGTATACATATATCTCAGAAAATGAATTTGATCTATCAGATGAAACAATTAAAGGCTTTTTGCTTCCTATGGTTGTTATGCAAAAAAAATCACTAGAACCTGTTGATAGCTCAATGAAAATTAAAAATGGTGATCTCATTACCTTCTTAATAGATAACAGGAATATTGATAAGGCTGATACCTGGTTAATTCAGAATGGATTTGAATCGAAAACAAAACAGATTAATAAAAATTCTACTTAGATAAACTTTGAGCTACTAACTCGGCTATATCTACTACCTTCATATCTTGATCATTCCCAGTAACTTTCATACCATCTTCCATCATAATATTACAAAAGTTACATGCAGTAGCTACTGTCTTTGCCCCAGTCTCAGTAGCCTGGTTGAAACGATTTTGATTAATTCGATCACCCGTTTTTATCTCATACCACATATTCCCACCTCCAGCACCACAACAAAAACTTTTCTCTTTTGACTGCTCCATCTCTTTGAGTTCACCATCACGCATGACTGATTGGATAACATCTCTCGGGGCATCATATTCATCATTATGACGTCCGAGATAACAAGCATCATGGTAAGTCACGTCTTCATCCATCCAAGCTTTAGGCTTAATCTTTCTTTTACTGACTAATTCTCCTATATACTGAGAGTGATGAACAACCTCAAGTTTTGCACCTAATTCAGAGTAATCATTTTTCAAGGTAGTGAAACAGTGTGGGCATTGAGTTACTATTTTCTTAAATCTGTATTTTTCGAATGTTTCCAGATTTTGTTCTGCCATCGCCTGAAACAAATATTCATTCCCTATCCTTCTCGCAGAGTCTCCAGTACAAGTTTCTTCATTCCCTAGAGAAGCAAAATCGATATTAGCCTCATTTAAAACATCAACAACGGCCTGAGAAATTTCCCTTCCCCTACTATCATAAGCACCAGCACACCCGGCCCAGTATAATACCTCAGCATCTTTTTTTTCTCTCATCAGAGGTACGTCTCTGCCCTCCATCCAATTCTCTCTTTCCTGTGAGCTAAAGCCCCAAGGGTTACCGTAGTTCTCTATTTTATCAAATGTATCCATCGCCTCCTGAGGGAATCTACTTTCCATCATAACAAGGTCTTGTCTGGCCCGTAAAATATCCAGCATTGGTTCATTCCCAACTGGACAAACCTCAACACAAAATCCACAGGTCGTGCAACTCCATGCTGCCTCATCTGTTAGCAGAATATCGGTGATTGAAGCATCGGGAATGGACCCATTTATAAATTCATCTATATGGGTATTTAAAAAATATCTTTTATTAATCTCTAGAGCAGATGGAGATAATTCTTTGCCGGTTTCATAAGCTGGGCAGGCATCTTGACATCGGCTGCATTGTATGCATGCATATGCATCCAATAGTTGTTTCTGAGGGAGATGCTCAATTTTCCCTGCACCAAACTGCTCAATGGAATCATCTTCAAAGTCTATTGTCTCAAATGAGGCCATTGAACTTCTGTCTTGCGATACCATAAAATTAAGAGGACCCATAAATAAGTGTGCATGCTTAGTATAGGGGAAGTACGGTAAAAACCCAAGAATTAGGCCAAGTGCTATCCACCATGTTAAGTGCTCAAAAAAAATTATATTTTCTTCAGAAAAATTGGACCATAATAGTGATACCATTGTGGCCGCAGGTTGGAAACTATCAGCACTATTTTTAGCGATCTCAAAACTAGCGGATAAAAATCTTGCCCCCACATGAAATAATATAAAGAAACCAACAATAAAGGAGTCTCTTCGCATTCCAATTCTCGCCTCAGCGCTTAGCATTACAGGTTCATTTATATTAAGTCTATTATCATTAAAAATAAATCTTCTAACTAAAAAATAAATAACACCAAATAAGACCATTACTGTAAAAAGGTCAACAAAAAGTCTATATATTTTCCCAACTAAATAGTTTGGAAAAAAATGAAATCCTGGAATAAAGCCATAGAGTATGTCAACGACATTTACTATTAAGTATAGTGTGAATCCCCATGCAATTAGTGCATGAATAAAACCAATAACTGGACGAGTTTTAAATAGTGTGTTTTGGCTTATAAATACTTTTAAGCCTTTTGAAAAATTTAATAGAGAATCTTTCCAATTGATAGGCTGTGTCCCCTTACCAATAGCGCGGAACATTTTTCCAAATGTTATAAATGAAGCTCCCATTGCGCTAAGCGCAATGATAACAAAAACAATTTTTTCAACGAGAGATAACAATCAACAGCTCTATATTTTTAATTACCTATGAGTATTATATATGACTAACTCTAAATCATATGAAATCTATAATAAACTAATAAGAAAGTAATAGGTGGAAACTACAAAACTTTGAATATCATGAATTATTCAAAGATTCAACCAGCTTCGGGATAATCTCTAAAACATCACCAATGACAGCGTAATCTGCTATCTCAAATATTGGAGCATCAGGATCTTTATTTATAGCTAAAATATTTTTTGAGCCCTTCATCCCTACAACGTGCTGAATTGCGCCTGATATACCCAGCGAAAAATATAATTTCGGAGATACAGTGCTTCCAGAACTTCCAACCTGCCGAAAGCTAGGGAGCCAGCCAGCGTCTACAACCGGCCTGCTTGCTGAAACCTCTGCCCCTATTTCTTTTGCTAGACCAAAAGCAATTGGAATATTTTCTTCTTTTTCAATTCCTCTTCCCACAGATACTATTACTTCAGCGCTTTCAAGATCAACCTCTGCTGCTGACTCCTGAAAAGGCTCTTCCGAACTTGATCTGAACATTGATGAGTCTATATCAACATCAAAGTTTTCTGATTTACTTGCGCCTTTGACTAAATCCTCTTCACTAAAACATGCTGATTGAAAACTTAATATCATCATGTTTTGAGATGAAGAAATAGCGGCATTCAATTTTGAATTCAGAACCTGTTTGGTGTATATACCTTGATTAATCCCTATTATATCTGGGATAAATGGAATATCAAGGTTTGCACTGACACGGGGCATAAAATCTCGAGTCTGATAGGTATGGCCAACAATAATCATGTCAGGACTAGTGTCCTTTATCACTTTAGTTATAATCTCTTTATAACCATCTGCATTATATGATGGAACAAGTTCGTGTTTTACTAATAATGTCTTTTCAATATCAATAGATAAAAGCTCATCCGAAATAGCATCTGCATTCTCACCGATTACCAACGCTGTGATATTACCACCAATGATTTGGGCACCCGCAATAGCTTCCTTGCTCATGCGATGCATTGAGCCCCTGCTATCTTCAATCACGACAAGAATATTCATCACTAAAACACCTTCACTTCCGATTTTAATATTTCCACAATTCTTTCTACTGTAGAATTAAGATCAGTATCTATTATCTCTGTTTCTTTAGAGTTTTGTGGTACAAAAACTTTATCTATAGACTGTTTTTTTTTCGCATTTTGAGATGGCAAAACTTTTATTTCTTTTTTCTTTGCACCCATAATACCTTTCAATGAAGGATATCTCGGCTGGTTTATTCCAGACTGGATACTTATTGAAGATGGTGCGTCCAGTATTACCCACTGAAACCACCCTGATTCAAGTTCCCTTTTTACTCTAATTTTTTCTTTATCTATATCGGTCTCAATCGCTAGGGTCGCTGTTGACATATTAAGCAATTCACCAACCAATACCCCGGTCTGGCCCATACCAGTATCATCTGATTGAAGACCTGTTAATATTAAATCAAAATTTTCCTCTTTTAGACCAGAAGATAAACTCTTTGCTATTGATAGTGGATCTATTTCAATATCACCACTCTCTTCAATATGAATACCTCGATCTGCACCTTTCGCAAGTCCTTCTCTGATTACTTTTTGTACTCTAACTGGACCCTGGCTGACAATTACTACCTCACCCTCACCAACTTTCTCTTTTATGAGCAACGCCTCTTCGATAGCATAATGATCGGGTGGGTTCATAACAAAAGAAGCCTTCTCCTCTTTTACCCAGCTGCTATCTTCTGATATTTCTAACGCGGACTCGGAGCCAATAACTTGCTTTACTAATACTGCTATTTTCATTGAGGTTTTATTATATTATATATAAATAAATGATGTTGAATTTAAACAACAAATCCACCATCATGAAAACCATAGTAAAAAATATAATTGAATATTTTAAGTGACATAATACTAAATGCCATATTTATTATAGGAAGCATCATGTTTCTATATAGCCTGTGGATGCTTTGGGCTAGGTCTAATCAAAAAAAATAAACCACTTTGATACTTGCTAAATATTTAATTAGTTTTAGATGCAATTGACAATTAATTGCTTCAATAATTGTTACTAAATAATACTTGAACCAAGGAGGAATAAATGAGAAAAATGATATTCACTTTTCTTTTCGTAACCCTATGTCTAAATAATTTACCCGCTCAAAATGTTGATGGTAATTATGAGCTAGACAGTCTCGTTGTTAAATATGTACTCGTATCCAGAGATATTAATCAAACTGGAAATGATGGTAATACTTACACAACTACATATGATGATTCTGCAGCAACCTACGATGTTGTTATAGGTTGGCCAAATGCAGACACGTCTTTGTTTGATTTTTCATTGCCATATTGGTCTGTAGGAGACACCATGGGAGTTTTTGATGTCCCACTAGGATCTCCAGCTGCACTAACAGCTTTTGGTCTAGGTCTTAATACTGATTTCACAACCGGTGCATATACAATCAACGAAGGCAGTGTTTATCCGACTACGAATACTAATGACTGTGTAACAGACCAAGTATTCCTGCCAATTCAAGATGCTGGAACATGGACCGATGGCGGCTATGAACCACTCATAACTGGAAACAGTGCACGATGGGGCTGGGGAATAATTACATCAAATGTGTTTGCATCATTTAGCGCGCCAGACATGGTGAACCATGTATATGGTACTGACTATGGAGTCGGGACAGCTATGGAAAACTGGGGCTATTTTCAGGCTAATTACACGGATGAAAACTTTTCTGCAATCGATGGTTTAAACATTGGCTGGGAAGCACATGATGGTACGGATGCTGGCATTGGTTTAGTCAGTGATGGCGATCCTTATTTCGTTCAGGCTGAGGCTGACCTAGGACTAATGAATGGTATGCTTGGAAGAAGTTCAATACCAGTTGACTCTGTCACTATACTAGCAGTAGCTCAACAGGCTCAGGCGGCTGGAATTACAATAAATGTTCCAACTGAAAATCCTCCATATATGGCAGGCGGAACTGGTATCGATCTAGATGGTGATGGCACATTAGATGGTGCTACTACTAGTGACTGGTTCTATGTTTTCGATCCTACAGGTGACCTACTTGGTGGTGGAGATGGAGTCCCATTTAGTGGTGACGAAGCACTACAGTTTACCGGATACTATGCTACCTGGAACGTGCTGATTACATTAAATGGTATCAGTGACGGTGTTACAGCCGCAGTAATGGGTGGTGCAATTGATCCGAATACCGGAATTCCAAATATTGGTATGATCGTCGACTCTGTACTTAGCTATACCCTTTACTATTGGGATATGCATGAAGCTACCGTAGACGCAATTGTTGCAGCAGGCATACCGGCCGCAGCTACACAGCAAGTTACTGATTGGCTTACCGCAGGTCTTACACTAGAGCAGGTAGGAAGCGCATTACTACCATACATCCTAGGAGCAGTGACCCAGGCCCAAGCAACGGCTGGAGGAGCACTAGTATATACTGATGGAACGCCAGTAGTAGTTGATGATTCTGGCCATGACCTTTCAATGGATGGTTTTGACTGGGATGATTACTATTACTACGGTGGTCTATGGAATCGCGCTGGTGGAAGATTATTTGTTCAAAGCTATGCTAATTGTTTCCCTGCAAAGTGGACACAATATGTGAACTCACATTGGACATATATGGGCGCACTCAGCACGATAGATGACAATGGTATCACAGCTGAAAATTTTGAATTAAAAG
>CAZYDX010000021.1:0-25299 GCA_964646455.1 uncultured bacterium
TACCAGTTGTTGAAAAAGGTAGTCCAGTGACGATAAATGGGTTTTCAATCTTATCACCTTCAGTGCCACCGCCACCGCCGCCACCACCAGGTCCTTGCCAAATTAATAGCATCTCTTCGTCACCCGGGAATGACATCAAATTTGAAGGTGCAGCGGCCACCCACTCTTCTGGAGTAGCACAAAGAACCTCACTCGCTGCTGATATTGCATTATCACCAGTGGTTGTGCCATTTGTATCATACGCAACGGTTACATAATAACAATACTCTGTACCATTGTCTAACCCTGTATGTGCCCATTCTAGCTCAGTGGTAGTTCCAAGGACTGATCCATTCCCTCTGTGAACTCGGTAAGTAACAAACTCACCACACTCTACAGGGACATCCCTAACAATTTCAAATTCACCCGTCTCAATTTTATAAGGATCCGACAGCTCGAGTGTCTCAAGCAAGGATAGATCATATGTAAGGTTCTTATCAAAAGGAATTTGATCTATGTATGAAATCATATTCACTCCATAACGACCCTCCTGAGTATCAAAAACTACTTCGTACTCTGAGTAGGACTCAGCCCCATCAAATGTAAATATCGCGGTACCATCAATATAAAGTACAAATCCTCCTGAGTTGCCGTCTCCAAAAGTATCATAGATCGTAAAAGTATAGCTACCATGCTCGATGTCATAGTCCCATGTATATAACTCTCCGGCAGTTGTTAGGTCACCAGGATCCGCAGATCCAATCACATCGCCTGATGCATTACTCACAAGGTCCCAAGAAATTTCTGTTGGCCAACTATCTGGAGTTATTGCAACAGTAAACGTAACCAAAAAAGGATTCGCTGGTTCTTCCCAAGAAATAATATTTTGACTGTCTCCCCCGAGCACATTCACGTTCTCCACAGGACAAATTTCTTGAGAAAATGAACTGCTAAAAATAAGAGTAGCGATTAATAGAATCATCTGAATATTTTTCACTGTGTTTCCCTCCGACAAATAAAATGGTAAAAAGATTAATTAAATTAATAAAGTCTTAAAAATGAATTAGGAGAATTTAGTATTTCCTAGATCTTATTCAATTCTTTTTTATGACGAAAATAAGATATTAATTTCACTAAATACCGCGATGAAAGCTAATCACCCATTTGGTATTGTCATTTATTATTTGATCATTATTAAATAGAATAAAAGGAAAATCTAATCTTAGAAAAAGTGGTTTATTAAAAATAGTACTTCCTATACGAATACCTATCCCAGCATCAGCAAGTTTGCGAGTTAAACTATTGTTATAGAAAATGCCTCCATCTGCAAATAGCGCTAGCTCGAGACTTAAACGTCTATTCTCCAAATATCCATCTAGATTAACTCGTTTATTAATCATGAACAGCTCTGAAGATAAAGAAATTGCTGCGTCAGCTCCGTTTTCAGATTGATTCACAAAGCCTCTAATATTTCCTTCTCCAGGCATGTGATAGTAATTATTAAAGTCATTAAACCCAAAAAAACTATCCTCATTACGCAGATAAGATCTCCTAAACATATCTGCCGAACTATTTCCCTCAATGTTATAGCCTTCTTGGTTTGGAACGCCATACTGGTCTGTCCAAATTTTGCCCATAAAAACTCTCGCTCTATATCCACCATAAGTGAAACCACTATATTTTTTCATTAAATTTCTATCTGAAAATGATTCCGATTTGTTTAATGATGAAACTAGCGTAATTCTATTAAAGCTCCAGTCAGAATATGGATCTACTGATGAAGAAAATTCCGAATCAATATCAATTAACTTATTATCAACTTCATATTTTAAATACAATACTGCTAGCCTACCCGGATCGTAAAGATTAGTTCTTAATGTGTCTATTTCTGGCTGTGTATAAAAACCTGCTTTATAAGTATAATAGGGTTTTTTTTGATAAGTATTTGATATTTTGCTCTCTATCTCAAATCCAAACTCCTGAAGACCTGGCTGATTAAATCCCCATATTTTAAATTTTGAGTTTCTAAAAAAATGAACAGGCTTATGTATCTTTAAGTATGACCAATACAAATTATTCTGGTTAGAAACTGTATCCTTTTTTGTGGCATAGTTAAACCAAAACCTTGTCTTTTCCCAGTGGCCATAGGTTTGATCTATACGAAACCCAGGAGAATAACTGTCAACACCATTATAATATAAAGATGGAAGCCACTTGTAAACAATCGTATCTCTAGGATTGTATCTCATACCTGGCCAATCGAATATTAATTTATAGTCCATTCTTGTTGTGTTATTCCTTAGGTCAGCGTCCATTGTCTGAGCATCTGGATCTAAAGTAATTCGGACTGGTTTTGAAGAAACAATATAACTCACAGTGTCTTTTGTCCTCCACAAATGATTCTCCCACCATTCTCTATGAACCAACCCATCTTCAAGGTGAGTCTCAATTAAAAGAGGCATATACCGATCTCCTAGACTTTCGATATTAAGATCAATACTATAAGAACCATTATTATTTCTCTTTTTTCTCCATGAACTAATCTTATAATCCATCACTCTCGTATCATGCAGCCAGGCATCAAAAAACCAGTTAAGTTCTTTTTTTGTTGTCTTTTCAACAGAAGTGATAAATCTATTTTCATTTACATGCTTTAGCTTCCAATTTTTATAATACTCCTGAATAGACAAATAGTAGAGAGAGTCTCCAAGAATATATTTCAATTCATTTAACATCAACGAAGGCTTTGTATAAGCATTCTGCCGATAGGCTGCTCCACTTTTATACTGGTAGCTTTCCCTGCTAATTGGCTCATCATGAACACTTGTAATAAATCGAATAGAGTACCACTGGTCACTGTGTAGTCTATTGCTAAATGACCAGTACTTTCTCTGATAATAATCCGTCCAATCATCAGATCTCCAATCAAAACCTTTTAACCCATATCGATCTATCATATATTCACGCGTTTGAGCACTTGTGAAACCCTCATCAAGCCAAGCCTCATCAAGTTCGTTATTGCCTAAGATTCCATAAAACCATATATGGCCAATCTCATGAACAATCAAACTCTCACTATCACTACCATCCATAATAATCATCGGATACTCCATGCCCCCGCTTCTTATTCTGTCTGTGTTTGTTACCTGTGGATATGGATATTCACCAAACTTATTTGTAAGCCATTTTAGTGCTCTGACAGATCGTTGCCTTACAACACGATTCCAATCACTTGAGTTAATCTTATTGTACAAAACATGAACATCAATATCGTTCCAATTATCATACTCATAAAGAAAATTTGGAGATGCAACCCACGCAAAATCATGGACATTCTCAGCTAAAAAACGTACCTTTCTAACTCTATTTAACGGCTCCTGGTAAGTTTGTTCAAAATCTTTTAGCCAATCGATGAAATCTATGGAAGTATCTACACGCACACTCTGCCAACCAGGATCACCGCTAACAACGACTCCTGATGCACCGATAATGAACCTCTCTGGAAGCTCAAAGGTAACGTCAAAATCTCCAAATTCCCCATAGAACTCTCCCTCTGCATGAAACGGCTGAGCGTGCCAGCCCCTTTCATCGTATGCAGCTATTTTTGGATACCACTGAGCCATATTATACTGACCATCAACAAACCCAGCTCTCTCTACCATACCGCCAACGTGGTGGTTCCAATCAATATCAATTCGAATCTCTTCACTGGGTAATAATGGCTTTCTCAACCTCGCACGTAAGATTGTATCATCTATGTTATAGTCAAATAGGATGATATCCCCCGCTCTCGCTATGGTAAAATTTCTAACATGAATTTTACTCTCATAGCCCTCTAAACCATCTTTAAAATATTGTGCTCTGGAGTCTCTACCATAATCATTCATGTACTCTCTGTGCTTGACAGAACCAATCTGAAAAGCATTTGGATATAAATGCATATAGATCTCATTTAATGCATCTGGAGAATTATTCTTGTAAGTAATTATTGATTTGCACGCCAATTGTCTCACACTATCAATAAGAACAACGTTCATTTTATAGTCTACAGCCTGCTGCCAATAATTTTGGGTTCCTGCAAAGACTATACTATTAAAAAAAACAAAAACAGCAGCTATAGATCGAATCGAATTCATCATATAACTATTCGACTATAAATAAGGCTGTAAATCCCGATAAAAGACTCTACCAGGCCTGGCGCCTCTATATGTTTTTACGATATATCCATCACGGTCAATTATAAAGGTCGTTGGGACTGCTCTTGTACCGACCCCTGTAACTCTTCCATAATCATAAAATGTTTTTGATGATTCATAGCCTTCAATATCGGTTAGTATTGGGTAGTTAATTTTATAGTATTCTGTAAAACGTTTTATGTTATCAGACGTTCCAGATTGAACTGCGACACCAACAATCTCCAGCCCATCGGCATTGTACTCATCATACAGCTTGATAAAATCAGGAATCTCCCTCCTGCATGGACCACACCAAGTACCCCAGAAAGTAAGCATAACAACCTGACCTGAATAGGCAGAAAGATCAATAATGTTACCCTCTAAGTCAGAAAGTAAAAAATCAGGCGCTTTTATCTTTTGTGCCGAGCTTGTTTTATTTGAGTTATTTACCTTCTTTTTTGATTTTTTGATTTTTTTTGATTGTCTGTTATTGACTATTTTATCTTTACTTCTTTTTGATGATATTTTTCTGCTTTTTGGTATCTTGTCCTTAACAACCTTTCTATTCATTGCAGGATTCTCATTGGTTTGTTTTTCTTGCAAACTAGCTTTTTTATTTTCTGATGTAGAACTATTCCCGCATCCTGCGACAATAAGTAAAATTAGTATTAGAGTATATTTTTTCATTTTTATTATTAAAAAAATTTAATTAGACCGCTGAAATTATTCTAATTAGTATTAGAACTATTATATTTTTCTATTCCTCTTGAAAGAAAATGCTCAAAACCATTAGGTATATAACCTCCAGTATCAACAATAGTTTCCTCATTATCAGGGTTGAGTATTACATAATGAGGCTGGGTCGCTGTTTTATACCGTTCAAACTGCATCTGCGCAAAGACTAAGCTGAGTGAGTCTTTCTTATCTACATACAACCTAGCGCGAACCATTTTATCAAACTTTTCTTTTATACCATCTAGCGTAAATACCCTGCGTTCCATTACCCTGCAATTTGCACAATACACGCCTGTGAAATCGATAAATAAAGCTTTACCCTCCCGCTTTGCTTTTTCTAATGCACCATCATAGTCATCCACAAACCAACCCTGTTTTATCGCTATCTCATCCTCAGTAGGAGGGGGAGGTACCATGGCCTCAATAATTTCATCTGCAAACCTAGGAAGACCGCTATAGTGATATGTTGGACTAGAACTAAGAGAAAGTGCGATCGGAAGAAGTACAATTAATGTAATAACTATTCCTACAACACCAACCCTTGGCTTTTCTTTTTGAGAATTTTGTTGAAAAGAGAATAACCCAAGTAGATACAGTATTAGTACAATGCCAATTAATAAAAATAAACCGAGCACTACACTCCTCGGTAAAAGTCCAATGCCCCACTCAAGATCTGGCACCCAAAAAAATTTCACAGCCGCTGCCAGCTCAATAAAGCCAAAAATGACTTTTAGTTTTTCCATCCAGATTCCAGATCTTGGTAGCTTTTCTAATGATGCTGGAAATAGAGACAGAACAACAAACGGGAAAGCAAATACAATTCCATATATACTCATACCAAGAAAGCTAGTAAACAAACCACTTGGGGTTCCGCTTGCGGCTACTACTAATAGCATACCAACCACAGGTACCGTACAACTAAAACTGGTAATAGCAAAAGCAACACCAAGAATAATTGAACCAATATAGGCATTCTTAGCAGATTGTCCAGCCTCGTCAGTTTTACTAAGCAACGCACCTGTAACATTCACATTAATAACACCAAACATCCACAAAGCAAAAAATATAAATAGCACCCCTAGAACAAGGTTTAACCATGCGTTCGTAGCAATAAAATTTCCAATATTTGCATAACCGGTTTGAACCGCAGTATCGTTCACTCCCCAAGATAAAAAACTCACTAACATACCAATAAAAATAAATGTCCCCGCTATTCCGGATCCATAGAGCACTGCCACAGTATTTTTACCAATGCGTTTCTCTTCCGACAGCTTTCCAAAAAATGAAATAATAATCGGTATCATTGGATAAACACAGGGCATCACCCAACTAAGAATTGCACCACCAATCGCGAAAAGAATCAGGCTTAAAATAGATCGTTTATTTTTCTGTCCATTTGCATCATTTTCCACAGTACTAAAAACAAGCTTATTCTCACGTGGTTCGCCTGGTTCTAATAAAACTGTAATAGTGTCGGTGACCGTTACAGGCGGATAACAAAGTCTTTTATTACAAACCTGATAAAACATACTCACTATCATATCATAATTACCGGGTTCTAGGGATCTTTTTAATCGGAACGGTATGGTGAACCTGGTATCTCCGCTGTGATAGAAAGAGGTCACATCAAAACCAGGGTCAAACTCCTCAATCGGCTCTGGTTCAATAACAAGACCAACCATTCCAACAGCGTCACCTGACAAACTGATCTCAGTTGGCAATGGTCCATCGATTATTTTGTATATTGAATAAATTTTCCATTGATCATCCATATTTGCATCAACATGAATATTAATAACCTCACCAGCGCGGCCAGGTGCCCCTGAGTCCAAGCTAATAGTAACAGGGTTGTCAATCTGCGCCCACAAAAGACTAGAATAAATAAATAAATAACTGATGAAATATTTTAACATAAAGCCGAACGGATATTACTTAAGACTTGTAAATAAATCGTAGTAAATATGATCTTTATTTGGACACATTTTCAGGACTGATTCTAGCGTTTTCTCAGCGGCATCACGACCACTTTTTAATAGGTGATCAAACTTCCCAAATTCTGACCAATGTAAACCCATTACATCAGGCCTTATAAGGATATCTGCATCTTTTGATATCAATTCTTTAAGTCGTAAGGACGTAATAATATCAGCTCGCCTAACTATCTCGATCATGTTTGGGTTTTTTAATGGTCTAATTTTATAATTAGTAATATCAATTGCAATGACAAGCCTAGACAGCTTTTTTAATAAAGCTACAGGTATTGGCGCAGTAACACCCCCATCAACCAATAATCTCCCATCCTTAAGCGTTGGTTCGAAAAACCCAGGTATTGATGAACTCTGGATAATTGCCTCTTTTATATCGCCACTTTCATGGATAACGTCCTCACCTGTATGTATATCAGTAGCTAGAATTTTAAGCGGAATCTTTAGCTCTTCAAACGTATCTACAGGGAGCAAATAATCGACCGCTTTTTCAAGAATTTTTCTACTAGCTACGAATGATCTATTAAGACCCAATATGACCATATAATGTTGTTTGACCTTGGAGGTGACTTTATTGAGAAATGTTTTCTGGTTTCGCCCATCTAAAAATTCACCAGAGTTAAATTTTTTGAATGATTTATCATTAATGAATTCACGAAAACGTTTCTCTATCCATTCCGGATCAAGGGTGGCCGCATACATAGCGCCCACTGTTGAGCCGGCACTTGTACCGGCAATTATATTCGGCCTTACCCCAGCTGAATGAAGAGTCTGTATCGCTCCAATATGTGCAGCACCTCTAGCCCCTCCGCCTCCAAGCGCAAGACCTAGATACGATTTATTCATCTATTATTTTTTATCTTCTAAACGAACTTTCATCTCTATACGATCATCAGGATTGTCTCTGGCATCCCTTGGAACACTGACAATTGCATCAACTACATCTAGCCCGCTAACAACTTTCCCAAAAACGGTGTACTGGTTATCTAGAAAACGAGCATCAGCAACACATATAAAAAACTGGCTCCCTCCACTGTCAGGATTTTGAGATCGTGCCATTGATAGAATCCCTCTCTCGTGGGGAGTGGTGCTAAACTCTGCAGGCAGGTCCCAAGTAGACTCATTCGACTCGATACCAATTCCAAAAAATTTAGCTGCATTTCCTCCGGTTCCATGACGGCTTCTATCATCAGATTTTGTAAGTGGGTCACCTCCTTGAATCATAAACCCGGGAATAACCCTATGAAAAGTTGTACCATTATAATATCCATTTTGAGCATGAAGCTTAAAACTCTCAACATGCTTTGGCGCTATATTATCAAAAAATTCTAAGACGATATCCCCAAATTGTGTTGAAATAACCGCTCTTTCTTTATCCATAACTGATCCTTTATTTTTTTGTTTTGTTTCACAGCTCACTACAATAAATAATATAGCAAGCAAGGTTATTGTGTTTTTTATCATACTGTGTTTCGACTCCCTGGTTTCTGCACTGAAATTGAAGACAAGCTATCTGGCACTTCGCCAGGTGCATAGCTAATCGCTTCCAGAGCAATAATTGAAAATTGATTTTGATGGAGATTAACTGTCCCATTGCTCCTGTCGACCATCACCCCGACTCCAGCAATGTTCCCTCTATGGTTTACTACCTGATCCATTACCTCTTTCACTGACCCTCCGGTAGTGACAACATCTTCAACAACTAATAAATTTTGTCCCGGGTCAATATTAAACCCTCTTCTGATACACATTTGCCCATTTTTTCGCTCAGCGAAAATGGTCTTAACATTAAGTAAGCGCCCGACCTCTGTTCCTAGCACAACACCGCCGATTGCTGGCGAGATGACTGCCTCGATTTTTGATTCTTCAAAATGACTCGCAATCATATTAGCAAAATTAGTTAAGTGCTTGGGGTGCTGGAGCACTCTCGCACACTGAAAATAGGAAGGGCTATGCCTCCCTGATGTTAGAATAAAATGTCCATCTAGAAGCGCGCCGGTATCTTTGAATATATCTATTATTTCTTTATTCTTCATCCAGCGCTCTATTCATTTTTGTTACATAGGACTCTGCTGAGCTTCGTATTGCCGATTTACTCAAATCGCCGGCAAAAGAAATTGACCTAGAAACATTAATCATGCCAATACTCGAGCTATTACCAACTCTAACACTGTGAATGAGATCTCCACCTTGCGCACCGACTCCAGGTATTAATAGAGGCAAGTCTGGAGCAAGTTTACGAATAGAATATAATTCTTCAGGCGCAGTAGCGCCCACAACAAGACCAACATTATTATATTTATTTAGTTTGTTTGCCCATAAAGCCACACTCTCATAAAGAAAAGAATCACTTTCTAACTTTTTAATCTGAAACTCAGCGCCTGATGGATTTGATGTCCTGCATAAAATAAAAACTCCCTTTTCTTTATAATCGATAAATGGCTCTATGCTATCATCACCTAGATAGGGGCTAAGTGTGACACAGTCAAAACCAAAATAATTAAAGATGCTTTTAGCATATTGACTAGCTGTACTTCCTATGTCACCCCTCTTTGCATCCGCAATCAAGATAGGTCCATCGCCAATATATTCAACCAATTTTTCGAGCCATGTAAATCCTTTTGGTCCCCAACGTTCAAAAAAAGCGAAATTAGGTTTATAGGCCAGAGCAAGTTCTCTGGTCGCATCTACAACCAGCTTAGAATGACAGATTAGATCATCTAGCTTATCCGAGCCAAGTTGTTCAGGACTTATATCAATCCCCACACATAGGTAAGAATTTATTTCATTTGCTCGATCTATAAGTCTTCGATTAAAAGAAACCATAGACTATAAATATACCTAGATTAAAAAAAAATTAAAAAAACTGATTTATACATATTCTAGATAAAAACAAAAGTGTGTTTGAAAAATAAATTTCTGTAACATACTCTCGTGAAAAAAAGCGAATCCAATGATAATCAAGTATCCACTACAAAAGTAATTGCATCTAGTGGCTCATTTAAGATTGAACTGATTGATAAAATTGGCGCCCAGGATAACGATGCTCTCATAGAAATATCCAAAACATTAGAAAAGGAATATGGTGATAGATCTGTTCTGAATGAAAAAATGATTGATCTTTATTTTAACCGAAAGGGGTCACTGCCTCTTATAGCAAGATTTCAGAATGATATTATTGGTTATATTATTGGTTTGCCGATTGAGTTACTTTTAAAGGAACCTTGGGCAAGGCTCGATGAAAACTATGGTCAGTTTAATACAATTTATACCTATGCATTTGTCATTAAGGAAAAATACAAAGGCAATGGATACGCAAAAATCTTAAAAAAGGTTTATATAAATTGGGCAAAAAAAAGAGAGGGGATTCGCTATGTTACCGGTCATGTTAAGCTAGGCATCTCCTCAAGATTTAAAGGCGATATAAAAATTGTGAACCAAATAGATAACTGGCAAGGAACGGGAAAAATATTTGAATATTATCGTAGAAACCTTGACCCAGAAGAAATCTATATCTCCAGCCCTAATACACCGAATGAGAGCGGAATATAATTGTAGTCACTGGCAGATGACATGAATCGATTTATTTGCGAGTTCTATCAATGCCTTTATACTTGCCCTTTCAACAAAGTCATAGTCCAAGGCCTCAGACTTTGCAATAGCATGTGTTATTAGAACATCACCACTTTCACTATATTCAAGCCTTACAATAAAAAATGCTTCAGATTTATACGGTTGTTTTCTGCTTTCTCTCCGCATATTTTCTTTTGTAGAAACCTCTATATGCATTAGTAGATCTGCTTCATGAATATTTTGAACAAACTCTGCACCATAATTATCGCCGAAACAGCTTTTAATTGAATCATAAATAGCTGAATATTCAAGACCAGTACCTAGAGTTGATATTGACTCCGTTGAGTAGATCGTTACATTTTGTGGTATTACAGTTATTTTATAGTTGTTAGGCTCTATTGAAAATATCCCAAGATAGTTTCCTCCAAATATTTTCTCATAATTTATACCTATAGAAAGTAAATACGAAGACCTAGAGATTGAGGCCGGTAATGATAAAGAGTGGTCTTTAGCTGAATCAGATATCCAAAATTTCTTATCATATTTACCACCATAATCCAGATATACATCAATACTATCAAGCTTTTGCTTACTCACCTTGTCAGCTAATCCAATGGTAATATCTTTATTGTCGTTTACTATTGGTATAGAACTAAGAGATATAGGATCAAAAACAAAATCTATTCTTTCATTGTAATTATTCAGAATATCTCCAACCTGATTTAATATTTTGTTTTTTGGGTCTTTAGCTTGTTGATCTATTTTAACAACGTAATCAATCGAGCCAACTATCATACGTATTGCTTTAGCTAATAATAAAAAGTTCTCTTTCCCAGGTGATCCTTTTATTCGACTAAGAATTTTTTCTATGCTATAACCTTCAAATGTATTTTGCAAAAACTCAGAATATTCATTCTTATTTAGACTAAGGAGAATATACTTTCTGGTACCATCATTGTAGCTGTCTTTCTCTTTCACAAGATCCTTTATAATATCAACCCTTGATATCATTGCCTCACTCGAGATGATATCTATATCAGTATTGCTAATATCAATTTCATTTTTAATATTTTTCTTTATCTGATCATGTATCTGGCTTTGGATAGACTCTCTCGCAATTACTTTAGGATTTACTGAATCTCCGATGGCCACTGAACCGATGCCATACCAGTAATCTATGTCCACTTGCTTTTTGACTGTCCAATCTGGCTTTGGTATTTTGGGCTTTGCCTTAGCTACGGGTAATGGTTCTGGTTTCGGGCTACATGATTCAATACTGATAATCAATGCAATTAGCCCAAGTATAAATAATAACCAATTATGGTTATAATTAGGTTTTGCCTTATTCCTCTTATCAACCACAGACTTCTAGACCAAGCTGTTCAGCTAAATTTTTTAGAGAATTGATTCCTGCTTTTTCAATTGAGTTGAAATCAGATCCTTTTTGCTCTGATATTTCATGATTAAAAACTTGCTCATTTGTTCTAGTGTGTGTAAGACTTATTGATCCTGTGGCATGAACAAAATATGGATATATATCAGTGACCCTTTCTTTGTGTTCAAGTGTTGATATATTTAAACTAAGTAATATATCAGATTCATTTTTAGACTCTACAAAAACCGCAGAATACTTGTTAATAAAACACTTTCTTATCGCATCAACCACCTCAGAGTTAGGAGCAGAATCATCTAGATCTTTGATATTATTTTCAAAATAAATTTTTGGGGCAGTTAGTAATACTGTAAGCGGAAAAATATTTGGCTTAACATATAATAGCTTCGCTGAGGGTTCGTCCATCATCGCGCTAAATCCTATTTCGAAACTGACAACATAGCTTCCTACCTCATCTATTATTGATTTTGTCTGATATAGAGTAGTCCCATCATTCTTTGTCAAAATCAAATCGTGATGCTCTGAGTCACTAAACCTGGTTTCGATCCACATATCTTTTATAACATTCTCTGTAAGTTGGTCCTTTACGCTGACCAGTATCCTTTTATTATCATTTATAAGCGGCATTGTCTCTAAAAATTCCGGATTAAACGTAATAGATATTCTTTCGTTATAATTCCGAATTAAATCTCTTGCTACATCAACAATACCTATAGGTTTCTTATACTTGGTGGTATCATCCGAAATCGGATAAAAATCAAAAAACATACTGATTGTATCAATCGCTTTGTGTATTCTAGTAAAATTATCTTTAGATATTTCGTTATTAACAGCACTTAATATTCTTATAGATTTTGTCGTTGCATTCTGCTTATCAATTAAAAGGCTATTTATATATTTCCTCTTATTCAGTCTTGCTAACACATATTCATATTTTTTCCCCTTATAATTTTCGGCAACCTCCATGTAATTAAGACTTCTAGATATTCTCGATTTTATAATTCGATCCCTATATCCACTAAAATTCACGCCAGTGGAATCTGAAACAAATTTCAAGCGTTTATTTAGTCTTTTATGAATTACCTCTGATATTTTTTTATAGGCTATATCTTCAAGATTTTCCACCTCTTCATGGTCTATATCTAGTCTAGATATACCATATATATATAAGCTATCCTCAGACTTCCCCTCTAGCCATCCAGGTATTACAGGACCTGGAGGTACTACTGGCTTTGGGGGAGGCTTTGGAGCGCAAGATAGGACAAATAATAATAATATTTGCAGTATATGAAAATAATATCTCATTCTATTGATCTAATATGTGTAATGAGGTTTAATAACTCAGAATCAGAGTAACCTTCTTTATAATAACTGATCTTGCCACCTTTGTTGATTACTATAGTCAGCGGTACCACATCAGAATTAAACATTTCAAGGGCTATACCATACTGATCCATCACCAGAGGAATTGTATAGACCTTTTTATTGACAAAAGATTCTAAAAATTCTTTACTCTCAAAAATATTCACCAAATAATATTTAATATTAGTGTTTTTTATCCCGGCTTTGATCTGGTGTAAGTCAGAAACTGTTTTTAAAGATTGATTATTTTTTGATGAAAAAAATACTAGAACTATACTATGATCCTTTAAAATATCTCTAGAGTAAATGAATCCACTCCCATCGATATTTTGTAATGAAAATGGGGGAGCATCAGAACCAATCAATTCAATATTATTTTTCGTAATATTGGCGTTCGACTGACAAATGATAAAAAAATAAAAAAAGAAAAAATAATTAAATCTATTTGATTTATATATAGTCATAATTCGCAAGAATTTCCCTAAATGCATTAAACTGATCATAGGTCATGTCAAACTCGTATAAATATTTTCCTTTAAAATAAACTCTTATCCTGTTAGCATTATGAAAATTTAAAATTTGATCTGTTTCAATGATATCATCTGATGTTTCTTGATTAATAAATCTTGACTCAACAAACTCTTTTTCAGTTTCATTAACCTTTATAATAATTCTTTTATTGTTATCTGATAATAGTTCAATCTCATTATAGTTCATCCACTGTGGGTCATGATAATCAGATCCACTCTTATCGATATAGGTGGACCTTATCCTAAATACTTTTTTATTATTTTTATCTACCACCATGTAGAGCTCGATACCAAAAGAGATTGTATGCTCAACCTTGCAGATTGTAGTCCTAAGCGTTTTATAGTAGGTTTTATTTTTTTTGCTATCATAAACAGATTCAACATTATTCTTAATAGCGTCAACCATCTGTGATTCTCTTTTTTGTTTCCTTTCTTCTTTTTTCTTTTGGCGAGCCTGCTCTTTTTCATATTCTTTTTGTTTTTTATAAGCTAGATCATATTTTTTTTCAACTTTGGATTTATCCCAGTCAGGATATTTTTCTGATAATAATATTAGCGAAGTCATGCAATCAGTATATTGTTTTTGTTCGTAATACGAATGGGCTTTTGAATAAAGGGCTCCGGGGAGTTGGGATACACTGTCCATTTTAGCTTTCATAGTTGCTAATTTCTTTTCCAAATTTTTAATATTCTTGAGCCTGCCTTGTAAATTTTTATTTTCTTTTTCAAGACCTTGAACCTCCGAAACAAGACCATCTACCTCTTCTTGGAGATAATTAACCTGACTTTTCAGCTCTTTTTTTTCACATCCAGTAAAAAATATTAGAATAGCAAACAAAATTAGAAAAAAAGAATAAAATTCTAACTTTATGTATTTACTAATTACCATTATCGTATATCTATACCTAAACCAGCGGATGCTGACACCCAATAAGAAGTGCCTATATCATCATATCTAACGATATTCATTCTGCTAGAAACTGATAATGATATGGGTAACGAACCTAGAAACAAACTTAGATCATATCCACCACCAAACCCTAATCCATATTCAGAGTTAGATATACCTACCATAAAATATTTTCCAAATTTCTCTCCACCTATTTTTATGATTTTTGAAATATCAAAAAACAACACCGGCCCAGAGCCACTTCCAAAATAGCTACTGACAGTATCAATCTCTGCTGGCGCCTCAAAAGAAAATTTATTGAACTCGTATCCCAAGCTAGTAAAAATAGGACCAATTTTTATGCCAAATGGCGTACGAACTGAAATCATGGAATTAAAGTCAGCAGTATGTTGTGAAAGTGATAAACCCACTGCTAAAGGTTTTCCAAAACTAGCACTAATTCTTAGCCCAGAGAGTTTACTTTTTTTAGTTTTAGTTATTTTTGTTTTTTTCTCATTTTTTATAGGTTGTTCTGTTTCTAGAGATAGATCTTCTACAGGGTTAATAGGTTCTTCAATGGAAACTGGCTTGACGCTAGTCTTAACCGTATCAACTGATATTTGGCTCATCAAACTATCAGAATCTGTTTGATTTTTTAAACTATCAGACCCTGATAAACTCAAAATAAAATCTGATAATAGTCTATCGATATTATTTTTTATATATGCCTCAAACCCAGCCTTGCCACCGCCCCATTCAAAACCATCTTGCAGCTGTTCATCTTTAATACCTAAAGAATCTAATTTTGCAACTAAAGTGTTATATACCAAACTATCGAACTCTGCATTTTCAGTAACCCCAAGGTTTGAACGAAGTTGATTGAGTTTTTGATCATAGGCAGAACCCGTATCTTGAGCAAAAAGATAGATAGGCAAAAAAATGGCTGTAATAATACACTGTTTCATAATGTAAATATACGAACAACACTATGCGAAACTCTATATGCAGAAATATAAAAAGCTCTGCTATTTATATAGCTTTTTATATCATTAATCGGGAAAAATTTATCTAGTTTAGACTAAAAAATATAGGGTAGAAATAGTTTGCTCTTTTTTTTGTATGCCTCAAACTCTGGATACCTAGAAAGGGAACGATCTTTTTGGATCATATTTGGAAACCAAACGATGGCCATCATCAAAGCCAAAACGACTAGTGGAAACCAGTGCATTGAAAGGAGCGCAAATGATAGATAAATAATAAGCTCACCAAAATAGTTGATATTTCTGCACCTGCTCATGATTCCGCTGTCAATAAGTTTACCTGGCCTCTGATTAAGCATTGTATGTTTATACATATCAGAAGAAAAATGTAAAAACACGCCTAGTCCAAACATGCTAATACATAAACCAATAAGCCACAAAGGAGCAGCCTGCGGAATTCCATCATTAAAATATCCTGAATTTATGATCCAGCCTGATACCCAATACAGGGTCAAGCCAAACCAAATATAAAGACCATACCATATCGATGTCTCCCTCTCCCAGGTTGAATCTGGGAACAAAATACTTTTTGAAATCCATAGTATTCCATATGTGCCGTGAATAGCGAGATATACCCATGATGTTACACTGTCCCAGGTGCCATAGATATACATTAGAAATACCATAAATATTCCTGTAGCACCTTTGTGTATATCAATAAAATATTTTTCTTTGAGTGTCATACTCGCACCTCATATTTTTATAATTAAGTTTTTGAAATTATCCCAACACTCGAGTCAGAAACCTCCAAAGTCTCCAGTTTGCGAGTCTAGATAGTCTGGTCCAATCTTTTTCCGGAAGCATTGGAGGTAGTTTAGTAGCATCAATCTCATTCCAGCTGTTATCATACCCTGTAACATCCCACAACAGATCAGCACCATCAAAACCTGATTCAAGAACTATACCAGCCGGATTACTTCCATTGTTTTCGTAGCTATTATTGTGAATCCAACATGCCTGGGGAATTGGATCCACATCGTAATTATTTCCAGTACCAAAAAGAAGATCAAGCCCGATCAGGCCAATACCAAAAGAATCATTATTTATAATCCTATTTTTCGTAACCTCAACCTCATCTCCCGCCATTATAAGAATACCAGTTCCACTAGGAACGCGACTAACTATTGCAGTAGGATCTGCAAAATTTTCATGGTTATTGTCATGGATATAGTTTCCTATTACCTTGCAATTGATGGACACTTTGGAAGGGTTATTTGGTAATAAAAACACTAAAACACCACCAGTATTATTATAGACCTCGTTATTTTCAACTACCGCATTAACAGAATTTTCGATTTCAATACCAGTAACATTCCCATGGGCGATATTTCCCCTGACAATAATGTCTTTTGACTGTCCAACATATATCCCGGCGTCGCTGGTTCCGGTTACTATACAATCCTCAATAATCACACCAACGCACTCCACAGGATAGATACCATAGAGCCCTGTATTGTGACACTCCAAACTTCTATATGTAACATTTCGCGCGTGGTTCAACATCAACCCATTTGCGGTGTAGTTTTGAACAATGATGCCTCTGATTTCTATATCACTACCAGAGCCAACTGCAGCATCAGACAAAACACTATTTCCATCTAAAATTGTTAGCCTTTTCCCATTTTCAATAGATCCCATGATTGTGATTGATGATTTATCAATAGCTAGCATCTCATGATAAATTCCAGGTGATATAAGCACTGTATCCCCTGGACCGGCCATATCAATTCCATCTTGTATTAGCTGATTAGCGTTCACGTATATTTTTTTTCCAATTTTTTTAAGAGAAAGAACGCGCTCTACTGAATTTTCTTTCCTATACCGTGCTAACTCTGGCGATTGATTTTCAAGATTATCAACAACAGAAAGTCCAGAAGGAACCTTGTTTGGGATCTCCGGTTTTTTCGATTCATCCGTAAGAGAATGTAAGAAAGAAATTAGATCCTCCTTTTCTCTATCAGTTAGTGAGAATGGCCTAATCTTATCATCCAGCAGCTCTTGGTCCATGCCATGCTTTATTCCTCCACCATCAGCATAAAATTCAACAACCTCATCAAGCGTTTTAAATATACCATTATGCATATAAGGCGCTGTTAGAGCAACATTCCTTAGAGTAGGAACCTTAAAAGCTCTCTCGTATCCCTTCCCCTCAATATCATACCGTCCAAGGTCTGGCTTATCAGGATCAATATCAGGCACACCAATAACCTTAAAATCAGGATTATTAAATGTTGGTATATTGTGACACTCAAAACACCTAGTCTTAAGAGACCTAAATACATTCAGACCATGTCTTTCTCTCATTGAAAGTGCACTGTTATCTCCACCAGCATATTGATCAAATCGAGAATTATTCGTTAAAATGCTTCTCTCAAAAGCAGCGATCGCATACAAAATATTTTTAAAATTAATTGGATCTTCACTATCAAATGCTTTTCCGAAAAGGTTTCTATATTCAGCTATATTTTTCAATTCCTTCCGTAACTCAATACGACCCTGATTCATCTCATTAGAGTCTGTTATTGGGAACATCGCCTGGTGCTCTAGATCTTTAGCACGACCATCCCAATACTGAGCATGATTAAACCCAACATTCCAAAGTGTCGGCGACCCTCTTCTTAAAACGGTACCGCCTACTCTATGCCTGCCTATACCTTTCCCCTCATTCCCCATAGATAATCCCCTGTTATCAGAAAACCCAAGATCTGGATGGTGACAGTGTGCACATGAAATGGTATTATCACCAGAAAGTACAGGATCGAAAAACAACATCTTCCCCAGTTCTATTTTTTCCGGGTTATCAGGGTTATCATCACGCTGAACCATTTTCGGAAAGGGTCTCTGGAGATTATTTGAAGAGAGAATGGCATCAAAGTAATTACCTGATTTGTTAATTATTTTTTGACTCTTATAATCAACGCCTTTTTCAGAGTCTAAACTTTTAGAAGGGAAAAAAAGAAAAACCAGGATCAATAATAAAACGCAGCCATATACTATATAGCTAATTTTTATCGTTTTATTCATACACTATAAAGTCTCGCTATCATTAAAAAATTGACCATAGACCTCTTTAGAAGGTGCAGGAGTAATCAGACTCACAGTAATCAATACCAACACTGATAGTCCGGCAGCCGGATAGGTCAGCTCCTGCAAAAACGGATGCATCTGACTAAAACCATCCCAACTTGGAAGAAAATAGGTCCATACAATAGTCACTGTCGCTCCGGTAACAATAGATGCCACCGCTCCCTCTTTTGTGGCACGCTTCCATAAAAAAGCAGCTAAAAGAGCGGGCGTCAGCGACGCACCATAAATATTATAGGCAGTAAATGCAGCATTTAAAACAGTCTTAAACTGACTCACTAGAAGGTAGGCAATAACTCCAAGAGTCAGAACGAGTACTCTGCTTATAAATATAATCTGCTGTTCACTGGCCTTGGTATTGATATATCTCTGGTACACATCTCTGGTTAGGTTTGTTGCTGGTATCAGCAAAAATGAGTCCGCGGTAGAAACAATAATCGCCATCATAGTTGACACCAGAAGCAGACCAATAATGAGAGGAAGACCACCGTATTTTGCAATAGCAGGTATCACAGACTCGCTGCCTGCTTGCCTAGCTGAAAGCATGTCATCCTCCGCAGGTAGTTGTCCTAGTTGAGCCGCTTCGCTTATGACGGAAGCCTGACTCTCAGCAACAAGGTTGGGCATCAACCCCTTTTCTGCTGCGACGCTTCCGGTAAGACCAAGAAATGAAATACTAGACTCTAGGATAATAACCCCAATGATCCAGAAAAAAACAGCTTTCTTTGCTGAACCACCATCTTTAGCGCTGAAAATTCGTTGGTACATATTGGCGTCGCCCATTAGCAAAAGCATCGTTGGCACAAAAAAGCTGATTGCTATAATCGGCCCAGAAATATCACCAACTCTTTCTGATGCCCAGTTTCCAAACAGACTCCACTTTCCTTCCTGATCAGCGACGGTAATAATCTCACCAACGCCACCAACATTGTAAATCATAAAACAAAGAGCCGTCAGAACACCTGCGGTCATCAACACCCCATTCACAACATCCGTATATACAACAGAAAACATCCCCGCTAGTACGGTGTATGATATCGCAAATACTGCTGTAATAACAATTCCTGCCTCAAGTGAGATATAGCCATCAGACACCATTGAAAGGACCTTCCCCCCACCTCTGAACTGATAAGATACAATCGTCAGATAGGCTACGACTGTCGTTATCGTAGCAAGAACCGCGGCGGTTCTGCCGTAGCGTATTTCAAAAATATCTGGAACGGTAACCTTGCCAAAATTTCGGATACGTTTTGCAATAAAATATATAAGAGCAATACCAAGCCATGCTCCCCCACTAGACCACATTGCAGCAGGGCCATTTCTATAACCCAGGCCGGCACCACTAAATAATGACCCACTACCCATCCAGGTAGCAAGCAATGTCCCGACTAATATATACCAGGGCAGTATTCTGCCTGCGACCATAAAGTCTTCACTATTTTTAACCATTTTGGTTTTATATACACCGACCCCAACCAGTGCGAATAGATAGATTGCAATTGAGATAGTATATATCATATTGCTTAAACTTATCTGCATCTGAAAACTAAATACAGAACTATTTATTTAAACATTTATTATAAATTGTAGATATTATATAGAAATGAATACTTATTTTCCCATTATAAAACATCGTGCTTAAACATTTAACCTTACTAATTTTTGCTCTTGTTCATTTTACTAGCTGTGCAAAAAAAGAAAACCATAATATGAACCGATTAAAAGACTCTGAAAGCCCCTATCTCCTGCAACATAAAAATAACCCCGTATACTGGTTCCCATGGGGAGAAGAGGCTTTTGAGAAAGCAAAAAAAGAAAACAAACCAATATTCTTATCTATCGGATATTCGACATGTCACTGGTGCCACGTTATGGAGCATGAGTCATTTGAAGACCAACAGGTTGCAGAGCTAATGAACGATAACTTTGTGTCTATTAAAGTAGACAGAGAGGAGATGCCAGAGGTAGACCACCTTTATATGTCAGTCTGTCAGGCAATGACCGGACGAGGAGGCTGGCCTCTTACAATTGTAATGTCTCCTGAAAAAGAACCTTTTTTTGCCGGAACCTACTTCCCAAAAACTGGTCACGGAAACAGACCAGGTTTGCTAGAGCTAATTCCCTCACTAATGAATGCCTGGAATAATAAACAAGAAGATATCCAAAAAACTATTTTACAGGTTAACAACTACCTAAAAAATGCAAACAATATAAAACCCGGGAGCGAACTTAGTAAAGCAACTATCAAAGATGCATTTGGGAGTTTTATCGAAAGGTATGACAGTGACTTTGGAGGATTTGGAAAAGCGCCCAAGTTCCCCTCTCCTCACAATCTAATGTTCCTACTTCGTTATCATAACGCATACAAAGATCCTATGGCAAAAACGATGGTAGAAAAAACACTCTCTAAAATGCGTCTAGGAGGAATATTTGATCATATCGGCTTTGGATTTCATAGATATTCAACAGACCAGAAATGGTTTCTCCCCCATTTTGAGAAAATGTTATATGACCAAGCAATGATCTCTTTGGCCTATCTCGAAGCATTCGAACTAACCAAAAAGAAAGAATATGCTGATATTGCCCATGAAATATTTACCTATGTACTTCGGGACATGATGGATAGAAAAGGCGGGTTCTACTCTGCAGAGGATGCTGATAGTGAAGGCGAAGAAGGAAAGTTTTATGTATGGACTAACTCAGAAATAAACAAAATCTTAGGCCCAATCGAAGGAAAACAATTCACTGATATTTTTGGGTTCAAAGAAGGTGGAAACTTCCATGATGAGGCAACCGGTCAGCTCGTATCGAATAACATACCCTATTTAAAAAATAAAATTACAAAATATGGAAAAACAAATAATATAGATATTATTTCACTCAAAACGACCTTAGAAAACAATAGAAAAGCATTGTTCAGACACAGAGAAAAAAGGATTCACCCATTAAAAGATGATAAAATACTAACAGATTGGAATGGTCTAATGATCGCGGCTTTGGCCAATGGCGGAAGAATTCTCAAGGAAAATAAATACATAAACGTAGCTGAGAAGTCAGCAAATTTTATTTTAGACAACCTAGAAGATGATAGTGGAAGATTATTTAAAAGATACCGCAACGGTTCAACAGGCCTACAACCCCATATAGATGATTACGCATTTTTAATTTGGGGACTGTTAAATCTCTATGAAGCAAATTTTGAAACATACTATCTGAAATCTGCAATAGAACTATCTGAGACAATGGTTTCAGATTTTTTTGATAAAGAAAATGGCGGTTTCTTCATCGGACCTGAGAATGGCGAAAAACTAATTGTGAGGTCAAAAGACAGCTACGATGGAGCAATCCCCTCAGGAAATGCTGTTGCGGCTATGAACTGTATAAGACTCAGTAAATTTACTGGAGACACTAAGTGGAAAGAAATATCACAAAATACTTTTCTTGCTTTTTCAGAAGGAATAAGCAGGGTTCCATCTGCACATTCTTTCATGCTGACGTCGTTTTTGTTTGACCTAGAAAACCCAAAAGAAATAGTGATCGTTTCCAACAAAAAAAATTCTGAGACTATCACTCTAGCTAGGAAAATACAAGATATCTACAACCCCCATAGCGTTATCATTCTAAAGGATTTGAGTAACCGCAATGACTTAGATAAAATCGCACCCTGGACCTCTCACCACGATACTATTGATGATCAGGTGACCTTTTACATTTGTGAAAATTTTTCATGTAAAAGACCCACCACTGACATCGACATCGCTATAAAATACTTGCAATAGAATCTTCAATTATATTTTTTCCGAATTAGTATAATTGGTTTTACATTGAGACTCTTAATATGAAAAATCTTGCTCTACATTGGAAAATTATTATCGGACTTGTCGCCGGGATTGTTTATGGTATCATAAACGCATCAGCCGGTTGGGGATCATTTACAACAGACTGGATAGCTCCATTTGGTACGATATTTATTAACCTATTAAAGCTAATAGCCGTGCCCCTGGTTTTTGCATCTTTAGTGACAGGCGTTGCATCTCTTTCAGATACTAAAAAATTATCTAGAATTGGTGGTAAAACAATTACGATCTATATTGCAACAACAATCGTCTCTGTTACTATTGGCCTTTTTCTGGTAAACTTTTTTCAACCAGGAGGTCAGATACCAACTGAGATGAAAACAGAGCTCCAGAAAACCTATGAAAAAAATGTAGAAAACAAGACAAGTAATGCTCAAAAAGTAAAAGAAAGAGGCCCGCTAAAACCTATCGTTGATATGGTTCCAAGCAATATTATTTCATCCGCATCGAGCAATAGAAACATGCTCCAGATCGTTTTTATTGCGATTCTCGTTGGAATTGGCCTGATTCAAATACCGAAAGAAAAATCAAATACGTTCTTAGGGTTTTTTGAAAACCTGAATGATGTTGTCCTAAAGATTATTGATATGATCATGCTAATGGCACCGGTAGGTGTTTTTGCTTTGATCGCACAAACAATTAACAAAGTCGTAGGTGATAATATTAGCCAGGTTATAGAGCTTATGAGCGCTCTTGGTTTTTATATGTTTACTCTTATTCTTGGTTTGATACTTCACGTTTTTATCAGCTATGTCTTTCTTCTCAAATTTTACACAAAAATGCCTCTACAACATTTTTTCAAAGGTATCGCTCCAGCACAGCTACTAGCTTTTTCAACTAGTTCAAGCGGAGCTACCTTGCCTATCACTATGGAACGCTGCGAAGATGAGCTAGGAGTTTCTGAAGAAATTTCATCTTTCGTCCTTCCTCTTGGAGCGACAATTAATATGGATGGTACAGCACAGTACCAGGCAGTTGCAGCAGTGTTTATATCTCAGGCGCTGGGAATGGATCTTACAATCGGTGATCAGCTAACAATTATTATAACTACAGTCTTAGCCTCAATTGGTACTGCCGCAGTACCAGCAGCTGGAATTATTATGCTAATTATCATACTAGAGTCAGTAGGAGTACCCAGCGCTGGTGTTGCTCTTATTCTTGGTGTAGACAGAATACTGGACATGATCAGAACAACAGTAAATGTAACAGGAGACGCGACAGTAGCTGTTTCTGTTGCAAGCACTGAAAACCAATTAAAAACATATAGTAAATAATGTTTTTTATATTGACGAAGAGGAATAATTTCTAGGATAATTAAATAAAAAAATAATTGGGCAGGTTCTGTTATTCCAGGATCTACAAATAAAATCTATAGGAGGCTGTACTCCGTTTTCAAAAAACAGGCCTTTCCGTTAATTCTTAATTGGATCAAGGAAGTTTGCTGAAAGCGGGAGGCCACCACCGTTCTTTACACTAAGACGGGTCCTGAAAACTACCTGCCCATTTATTTACCAAATATTATGAATGAAAAAAATAACGGTAAAAGAAATAGAATACCCAGAGGCTACACAGCTGAAGACACACAAAGACGCCTGGACTGGTTAAAGAATAAACAAGGATTTGACCTTCAAGATCTACCGCCTAATGATCCAGATGAATTAAAAGGAATAATCGAAAATCATGTTGGATACATGAAAATTCCTATGTCTATAGTTGGCCCTGCAGTGATTAATGGTAAGTATGCGAATGGGGAATACTCCATCCCACTGTGTACTATTGAAGGAACTCTGGCAGCATCAATGAACAGAGGTCTCTATGCTTCCTCTTTATGCGGTGGGATTAATGTTAAACACTATAGACAAGAATTATCTAGAGCTCCAATTTTTATTTTTGATGATCTCAATCAGAGCCAAGAATTTCAGGTATGGGTTAATGAGCATATGAATGATATTATAAAAGTCGCTCAATCAACAACAAAACATGGTAAAATTCTTCGTATTGATCAATATACAATGCAGAACTATGTATTGCTCGATTTCATATTGAACACTGGTAATGCAGCTGGTCAGAACATGGTCACGCTTGCTGCAAATGTGGCCTGTGACTATATCAAACAACAAACAAATCATAGTTTTTTCCTTGAATCAAATTTAAATAGCGATAAAAAAGCTTCATTCCGTAATATGATACTTGGAAGAGGTCATGGTGTTATTGCAGAGACTGCGATAAGTAAATCTGTAATGACAAGAGTTTTAAACATTGACCCAGAATTTTTATATGAGGCATTTAATTATTTTCCAATCGTATCCGCTATGGCTGGTACACATGGTAATGGTCTCCATATTTCTAATGCATTAACCTCTATCTATCTAGCGACAGGACAAGACACAGCCTGTGTAGCAGAAAATTCCTTGGGCCATTTCAATCTTAAAAAAACAGATGATGGTCTTATTTTCAGACTTACCCTTCCTTCGCTCACGGTTGGTACTGTTGGCGGTGGTACGAGATTAAACCAGCAACAACAAAACCTAAAACTTTTAGGATGCGACACTGGTGAGTATTCATCAAGAAAATTGGCAGAAATAATTGCCGGTGCAACGATAGGGTTAGAAATATCATTATTATCTGCTATTGCCTCTCATACATGGACCAGTGCCCATATGAAATACGGTAGAAAATAAAACAACCACCGTATGA
>CAZYDX010000022.1:0-25084 GCA_964646455.1 uncultured bacterium
ACTGAAACCATAATTATAAAAGAAAAATTAACAAAACCAAGTGCTGCTAAAGTCAATGAAGCATGTATAGACATATACCAAACAAGCCCAAATATTAATGTCCAAAACCAGCGCCAGTGAGATATACTATCAAGGTTAAGCGACCCACTTCTTATTGTTATAAGTATACCTGATATAAATAATAAGCCACCTAATCCATATAAATATATAAATGGCAACCATGAGTGTGAAAAATAGTCCATTAACTCCTCTTATTCATTTTTTGAAAATGTGGTCTTAATTCATCGTATGTATCCTGTAACCCTTGTACATGAACTTTTGTATTACCAAGTACAGGCATAAAGTTAGTGTCACCACCCCAACGTGGTACAATATGAAAATGAAGATGGTCAGAAATTCCAGCTCCTGCTGCTGCACCTACGTTTGCACCAAAATTGAACCCTTCAGCTTTCATATGCTTCCTAATTATTTGCATTGATAAAGTGGCTATTTGCATAATCTCAATCATTACTTCTTTATCTAAATCTTCAGGTTTATCTACAATCTCATATGGAATAACCATCAGGTGCCCATTATTATAAGGATAAAGATTCATACATATGAATGAATGTTCACCCCTATATAGAATTAAATTTTCTTTATCAGAGCCTTCTTCTAATTTTGAAGAGAATGTTTTGCCAATATTTTTTTTTGGAGCACGGATATAATCCATCCTCCACGGGGCCCATAGATTATCCAATATTTTACCTATTGTTCCTCTTGTTTTTGTTTTAAAGCGATAACTTTTTGCTGTGCATCTTTAGGCATCTTTTCATAGTGACTAAATTCTTCAGAATGAATACCTCTACCACCTGTGAGCGACCTGATAGTCGTTGCATAATTATATAACTCTGCCTGAGGCACTTGAGCCTTTATTAGCTGGAAGCTCCCATCAGAATCCATCCCTAATATTTTACCTCTTTTACCAGATATATCACCCATTATATCGCCCATATACTCTTCAGGAACTTTTACTTCTATATTAACAATTGGCTCTAACAAACAGGGACTAGCATTCATAAATGCATCTATAAACGCATTTTTTCCAGCGGTCTGAAATGCAATATCTTTCGAATCTACTGGATGCATCTTCCCATCATAAAAATCTATTTTTACATCAACCACTCTACAACCAGCAATTATACCAGTTACGCAGGCGGTATTTACTCCTTTTTCTACTGAGGGGATAAAAACTCTATCTACGTTCTGGCCTACTAAGGAATTGGTAAACTCAATTCCTTTTCCTCTTTGTCTAGGCTCTATGCGCATCCAGACCTCTGCAAATTGTCCTGCTCCACCTGACTGTTTTTTATGGCGATATTTTGCCTCAGATTTACTATTAATGGTTTCACGATATGGGATGTTTGGTTTTGAAAGATCAATGCTAAGATCAAATCTTCGTTTTAATCTTTCAGCGCTTACTTGTAAGTGCAACTCCCCTTGCCCTGATATAATTGTCTGCCGGATTTCACTATCAACTCGATAAATAAAAGTTGGGTCTTCCTCATGCAAAGTAGATAGTCCTATCGCTAATTTTTCTTCATCGCCTTTCATCGTAGAACTGATAGCCGAATGTATATTTGAATTTGGTAAATTAAGTTTAGGCATTTTAACTTTATCACCAGAGCATAACGTATTTCCTGTGTGAGTGTCTTTTAACTTAACAACCGCACCTATATCACCCGCAGTTATAGAATTTACCTGAGTCCTATTTTTACCATTTAATATAAAAAGTTGCCCCATTCGCTCAGCGCTATTTCTATTCGTATTAAAAAGATCAACCCCGGTACTAACTGCACCAGAGTACACTCTAAACAATGACAGTTCTCCAACATGTGACTCCGCTATTGTCTTAAAAACTTGTATTACTGTATCTTTACCATCAAGTGAAACCTCTATCTCATCTTCATTAGTATTTATAGCCTTTACAGTTTTTCTGTCATCTGGAGATGAACCATATTTTGCAATAAAATCACAAAGCCGTGCGACCCCAATATTGTTTTCTGCTGACACACAAAACAAAGGAATAAAAACCTGATTCTGTATGGCATCATGAATACCACCTCGCATTTCTTCCTCAGATAGATTTCCCTGATCAAAAAACTTTTCTAAAAGTGAGTCATCAGACTCTGCAACATATTCTATAAGTTCAGTGTGCAACGCATCAACATTTGCAATTAAATCTTCTGGTAAATCATCTTCAGAATATTCTCCGCTACCATCAGTCTTGTAAGTGATAAGTTCTCTCCTGAGAACATCAATAATCTGGTTAAAACCAGGACCACTATTTACAGGTAGCTGCATTGGAAATACATTTTTACCAATCCGTTTTTTAGACTGTTTTAAAATATCTTCAAATTTTGTGTGTTCTCTATCAAGACCATTTACAACTAAAACTTTTGGTATGCCTAAATCAGTAGCAGAAGACCACATTGATTCTGTGCCGACTTCAATACCATTTACAGCATGGATAACAACCGCGGCCATATCAACCACAGCAAGCGAGCTAATGGACTCTCCAATAAAATCTGAATACCCAGGAGCATCAATAATGTTAAACTTTTTTTTGGCCCATTCCATATGCAAAGGTGTTGCATGAATAGATATTTGTCTGTCTTTTTCACCTGGATGATAATCAGAGACTGTAGTACCAGACGCTATAGAGCCCATACGATTAATCTCTTTTCCAAGTACTAACATGGCCTCTACTAAAGAAGTTTTACCAGATGCGCCATGTCCAACAATCGCAATATTTCTTAAATCTCCAGTTTCATATTGCTTCATAATTTTTTCTCCTTCTATGTATTATAATAAGTATATAGCATTATATAGTATACCTTAGCCCAGTTGCAAATCAAGATAATTAAAGGTCTAGTATATTAGAATCATTAATATATTCTCTCAAGGATGGCACAATAAATACTCCATCTAAATTATAATCCTTAAAACAACTAGCTAAAATATTTAGACGCTGTTCAATTGGTTTGCCATTATTTATGACTATCACTTTTTCGTTATTTACAGTGCAACTCCCGCCAAAGAAATCACCCTTCCCTTTCATAATTTTTACATTAAGCTTTTCTGCTAGAGAATGAAACTCATCTAATAACTCACTATTTTTCATCTATAATAAATCCTTATGATTTTTCTTTTTTATCCAGCTCACTAAATCTTTTACTTTTTCTACTTTATCTCTATGCACTATAAGTGTAGCATCTTTTGTATTTATCGCCACTATATTATCCAATCCAATGATGGCTGTAAATTTTCCATTTGATTGAATTAGGTTGCCTTTACCATCTAGTACTTTACCTAAGCCTCTTATAATATTTTCACCTTCTTTTTTAGAAAATACTTTGTACAGAGCATCCCATGACCCGATATCATTCCAATCAAACTCTGCAGGTATAACATAAATATTATCCGCTTTCTCCATAAGACCATAGTCAATTGACTGGGGAATAACATTTTCCCAGATTTTATCAAATGATTTAGAGGCTTCTATACATTTTCCTATTTTTGTCAGCGTATCAAATAATTCTGGCATATATTTTTTTAAAGATAATAGAAATGTATCTACCTGCCAAATAAATATTCCAGCATTCCATAAAAAGTCTCCACTATTTAAAAATCGTTTTGCCAATTTTTCATGAGGTTTTTCAGCAAATGTTTTTACATGATATCCTTTTTTAACTCTATTTCCAGGTTCATATTGTATATAGCCATAAGCAGTGCTAGGATATGTAGGTTTTATTCCTATCGTAACTAAATTATTTTTCTTTTTGACTATTCTATATGCATTATCTAATGATTTTTCAAAATTATTATGCCCGACTACCAAATGATCAGCTGGGAAAACGCCCATAATAGCATTTTTGTTTTTTATAAATATTTTTTGAGCGACCAAGCCTATAGCAGGCGCTGTGTTTTTTGCACTAGGCTCTATAATAACATTTTCAGGCTTTATATTTTTTATAGTTTTGAGGATTATATCACTGAGGCCTTTTTTGGTTATGATATAAATTTCAGTTGTAGATTTTAATTTCCGTAATCGGTCAACAGTAATCTGGAGCATTGACTTATCTCCAACTATATTTAGTAACTGTTTAGGATTATTTATCCTACTATAAGGCCAAAACCTTGTCCCACTCCCCCCTGCTAAAATTACACAATGCATATTCTATTTAGTAAACTTTATGTTAGCTACTTCCATGTCCCAGTTATTTCTTATTGAAATTGTATCGGGGAAAAACTCAAACCATTCAGAAGCTGTATAAGGCAATAAATGTCCTAAAGAATATTTTGTGTTAGCATCTTTGTCATAGAAAAATAACAAATCATATTTCCCTTCAGGTATTTTGGTTATTTTAAATGATGATTCTGAATTTACTATTTCATCATAATATAAATTTTCTTTTTCAAAAGGTGATAATCTAGCAATAAGTGGATTAAAATGGGGGGTTATAATATTACCTATCAGACTGCCAAATTTTTTAAATTTTGAAGTTGATACCTTAATGGTTTTAATTGAATCTTCTATATTTCTTTCATTTTCTGAAATTATTTTATCTCTTATAATAATTAAAGAGTATTCAGATAATGGTTTCCAGTTGATACTTGGGGTTATTTGAAGATGAACTGGACTAACCATGGCCATATTTATATCTAATGTAGTGGAGTCAATCATAAGTGATATTGCACTATCTAGTTTTGTCTTATCCATAGCTTTAGAAAAATGAATATCTAATGGAATAACATTCCCCTCTTCTATCTCTAAAACAATTTTTTTATTGTGATTTGTTATCAAAAGGAATGTAGTATCTTTTTCTGATGGAATACGTGCAGAAATATTTCCTGAATCAATTACCGCGTGGCTATTTTGATATACTGGTGAAATTTCAACTGTAGTTTTTGTATTTGAGCTTATTGAATCCGGAATAACAAAATGTAAAATATTATTCTCTATATTATCAATAAAGGTCTCTGCTCTAACTCCAAAACTATCTGAAACTATATCTATGGGGATAATATTTTTGTATTCATCGATGGGACTATCAAATGTCAATTTTCCCCATCTATTTGACATCCACTGAGCACTTAATAATCTTGAAGATCGAGGTCTATTCGAGATCAAAATATTTATACCACCTTGTCGCATATTTAGCTTATCAACAGTTATCTGATCAATCGATGGAAGACCATAGATCGAATAACCAGGCTCAAGTATTCTATTAGACATAGATCTATCCACTCCGACAATTTTGTAAACGCCTGGTGAAAGATAGCTAAATACAAATTCTCCATTGTCACTTGCATCTATATTATAGTCTGGGAGACGTTTAAAGAAATTTATTTGATCAGTAGAGTCTCGTATCTTCCATAGTAAGCCAGAGGCCTCTCCGTTATAATATATTTTCCCACTTATTTCTGACTTATCAATTTCTTCTCCCGTTGAAAATGCAAGTTGTACCCCTTGCGCAAGAGGGACTCCATGCTCATCTTTTAATTCTCTATTTATAGATAATATATAAGTCTGGTTGTTTAATAAACTATCTGGAAAAAATATATTTACTTTATCCCCTTTATATTTTACCTCTGGAGAATATTTTGTTTTTGGCATAATATTAATAGAATTAAGGACTGACTTTTGTTGCAAATACTCAGAAAAAAATAATTCTACTTTCCCGCCGACAAACCCTGTTGATCCACTTTCTGGGGTTGAACTTAATAAAATAGGTGGGGTATTATCTTTTGGCCCACCAGAGGGTGATTGAATCGCAGCACATGAATAAAAAACACATAAGCTGCTGAAACCAATTATAAAAAGAATAAATTTTTTGCTTTTGAATAACTTCATTAATATCTATCGGTCTAAATTTAATGGTGTAAGCCTTTAAATGTGAAACCAGGGTAAAAAGAATTCTATTATGCCACTTGTACCATCATATATAAAAAAACTTGAAAAATATAAACCTGGTAAATCTATTCAGATAGCTAAAACAGAAAGTGGAGAAAAAAATTATATAAAGCTATCATCTAATGAAAACCCCCTTGGAGCAAGTCCCCTTGCTATTGAAGCAATAAAAAAAACATATGCTAATTTAAACAGATACCCTGACGCATCAGGATATGCTCTTCGAAATAAATTAGCAAAAAAGTTCAAAGTGAAAACAGAAAATGTAGTTATAGGTTCTGGGTCTGAAGGGATAATGTCTACGATCATGAGAACATTTCTTCTTAATGATGATGAAATAATAAGCGCAGCAGGTTCATTCATTGGGTTTAGAGTTTTAGCAAATGCTTCAGGTCGAAAGATTCACTGGGTTCCTATGAAAGACTACCATTATGACCTTGAAAGAATTGCTGAAAAAATAACAGACTATACAAAAATTATATATATAGCAAATCCAGATAACCCCATGGGCACCTATATAAAAAAGGACGACTTTGATAAGTTTTATTCACATGTCCCAGCTAGAGTACTTATAATCCTTGATGAGGCATACTATGAGTTTGCAAACACCCAATCAGACTATCCTGATTCAATGCATTATCGCTATGATAACGTAATCACATTGAGAACATTTTCTAAAGCGTATGGGCTTGGTGGATTGCGATTGGGTTACGGGTTTGCGCATGAGAACCTTATCGAGAACCTTAATAAAGTAAAACCGCCATTTGAACCATCGCTCCCTGCTCAGCGTGCTGGTTTTGCTGCATTAGACGATGTAAACTTTTTGGATAAAACTATTGAGGTGAATAAATCAGGCATGAATTATTTAACAAAAACATTTGACTCACTTGGAGTTAAATATATTCCTAGTTATACAAATTTCATTACAACGTTATGGCAGGATAATGATAAAGCTGATTTAATATCAAAAAAACTATTAGAAAAAGGGGTAATTGTAAGAAGACTATCATCTTTTGGGTGGCAAAACAGCATTCGAATATCTATCGGCACAAAAAAAGATAACGATATCTTTGTTAGTGCTTTGAAATCATCTCTGTAACTTTAATGGCATTATGAATAATTATAAAATAACGGCATTTGATCATTGTGAACTATACGTAGGTAACGCTAAGCAGGCTGTTCATTATTACCAGAATGCATTGGGATTTAAACCAATTGGATATATGGGCCTCGAAACAGGAAGTCGTGATAAGGTTAGTTACGTGATGAAACAAAATAAGGTGCAGTTTGTCTTAAGCTCTCCACTAGTACCTGGCACAGAAATAGGGCTCCATATAGATAAGCATGGTGATGGTATCAAAGATGTTTCCTTCTCGGTGGACAATGCTGAGAATGCCTGGAAAGAAACAACAGAACGAGGCGCTGAAAGCATAAGCAAACCAAAATTAATCAAGGATGATAAGGGCGAAGCAATCGTAGCAACTATTAAAACATATGGAGATACCACTCATACTTTTGTTGAGAGATCTAATTATAAAGGCGTTTTTCTTCCTGGTTATGAAGATTTAATAATAGCAGAAAATTCTAACGAAGTTGGAATTGTTCATATTGATCATGTCGTGGGTAATCAGCCTGATGGCACAATGCAGCCTGTATGTGACTTTTATGAAAAAGTATTTGGATGGCATCGATTTTGGTCCGTTGATGATAAAGATGTCTCAACGGAATATAGCTCTCTAAGATCTATCGTAATGGCCAATGAAAATGAAAAAATAAAAATGCCTATTAATGAACCGGCTGCTGGGTTAAAAAAATCCCAGATTCAAGAATTTATAGATTACTATAAAGGCTCTGGTGTTCAGCATGTAGCAATGTCCACAAAAAATATTATCAGAACTGTAAAAAAGTTAAAATCAAATGGGGTCCAATTTTTGCCTACTCCTTCATCTTATTATGATAATCTATCAAAAAGAATCAAACACATGGATGAAAATATAAATACCCTCGCTGAATTAGGTATTCTTGTAGACAATGATGAAAATGGATACATGCTTCAAATCTTCACAAAACCTATCCAAGATCGGCCCACACTTTTTTACGAAATTATACAAAGAAAGGGGTCCAATAGTTTTGGGAAGGGTAACTTTAAAGCATTATTTGAATCGATAGAAAGAGAACAAAAACAACGTGGTAACCTATAAAATAAAAACCAAGAAGAATTAATAAATGAAATTATTAACATATAAAGAAAAAAATAATTCATCAGTGAAATTTGGACTTAAAGCTGAAAACCAAATTGTTGATATAACTTGTGCAGCAAAATGGGTCAGTGAAAATCAAAATGATGATGAATTTTTATTGATACCCAAAACATTAAAAGAAGCTCTAATAAATTGGGATAATAATTTTTCACTATTAAAACAATTAGAAAATATTGTTAATAATATCGATTTTAATCTATTCTCTAAAAATGAATCAGAGCTGGTTATACTCCCCCCAGTACCTGACCCACCTGCATTTCGAGATTTTTATGCATTTGAACAACACGTACGCGCAGCACGGAAACTTCGTGGTTTAGATATGAATCCAGACTGGTATAAACTAGCAATTTTCTATTTTTCCAATCCAAATTGCTGCTATGGACATGGGGCTGATATTCCCTATCCAAGTAATACAACTGAGTTAGATTTTGAATTAGAATTTGCTGTTATCATTGGAAATGGTGGGAAAGATATTAAAGCTGATAAAGCTGATAAGGTTATCGCTGGATATACCATTTTAAATGATTGGTCTTCGAGAAACTTGCAACGAGAAGAAATGCCTATGAATTTAGGACCAGCTAAGGGAAAAGATTTTGCATCTAGTTTTGGACCATACATGGTGACCCCTGATGAACTGGAAGAATCCTGGAAAGATGATGGAAAACTACATCTTAAAATGACATGTCATGTAAACGATGAAAAAATTTCAGATGGCAATACAAATGATCTTTATCATTCGTTTGGCTCTATGATCGAACGCGCTAGCATGAATACAAAATTAGTACCAGGAGAATATATAGGCTCTGGGACAGTTGGTACTGGGTGCATACTTGAGCTCAGACCTGAAAATACAGGCGGGTGGCTTAAAAAAGGAGATGTAGTTAGAATGGAAATAGAAAAACTAGGTGTTTTGGAAAATAAAATTATATAATTAGATATGCCGTTTTATCAAAAAAGAGGTCAAATCCCAGAAAAAAGACACACGCAGTTTAAAGATGCTAATGGTAATTTATTTTGGGAAGAACTTATAAGCAGACAGGGATTTAGCCATATGTATTCTAATGTTTATCATATTAATCCCCCAACTGCAATAAAGAAAATCGGCAAACGAATTGAAAATAAGGTTAAAATAAACGAAAAAATCAATAAACATTGTCACATAAAAACTGCAAAAATAAAATCTCGAGGTGATGCAATTGCTGCAAGAGTGCCTTTATTTCTCAATCAAGATATTGCAGTATCTAAATGCCACATTGATATATCTATGGAAGATCTTTTCAAAAATGCATACTCAGATGAAATATTATTTATACAATTTGGAGAAGGCATTCTTAAGACTAATTTTGGCTATTTGAGTCTATCATTCGGTGACTATGTTGTAATCCCAAGAGGGGTTATATGGAAAATTGAAATAACTAAACCAATGAAAGTTTTGGTAATAGAATCACATGACCCTGTTGAAACACCTGAACGCTATCGAAATAAATTTGGTCAGCTTTTAGAACATTCTCCTTTTTCAGAGCGTGATATAATTACACCAACTATTGAAAAACCAATAAAAAATAAATCCGTTACAATCAATGTCAAATTTCATAACTCAATACAATCATATAAATACAATCATCATCCATTTGATATTGTTGGTTGGGATGGGTACTACTATCCCTGGAAATTTAACATTAAAGATTTTATGCCAATTACCGGCAAAGTCCACCAGCCTCCACCAGTACATCAAACATTCCAATCAAAAGGTTTTGTTATTTGCTCTTTTGTGCCAAGACTATTTGACTATCATGAAAAAGCAATACCAGCCCCTTATGCCCATAGCAATGTAGACTCAGACGAATTGATTTTTTATGTTGAAGGTAACTTTATGAGCAGAAAAGGTATTGTGCCAGAATCAATCACTTATCACCCGATGGGCCTAACTCATGGTCCTCAACCAGGGAAAATAGAAGAATCAATCGGTGTCAAAGAAACATCTGAAATTGCAATAATGATTGACACTTTTAAGCCGCTAGACATGACAATAGCAGCTGAAGATATTGAAGATAAAAATTATATTTTTTCTTGGAATAATTAATTCATGATTTTTGACCCAAAGACAATTTCCTCCCAGGAAACACACAAACTAATGATTGGATCAATAGTTCCTAGGCCTATTGCTTTTGTTTCTACTACTAGCAAAGATGAAAAAAATAATATTGCACCATTCTCCTATTTTAATGGTGTGTGCTCATGCCCACCTACAATAATGTTTGCTCCAGCAAGGCGTGGATGGGACGGGTCAGAGAAGGATACCCTAATAAATATAAGAGAAACCAATGAGTTTACTGTCAATATCGTATCAGAGTCGTTTGCAGAAAAAATGGTTGAATGTTCAACTGACTATGATAATGATGTTGATGAATTTATCATATCTGGACTAACACCCATACCATCTGAAAAAATTGTTCCGCCTCGCTTAAGAGAAGCAAAAATAAGCTTCGAATGTAATCTAAACCAGATAGTTGAAATAGGTAATGGTAAAGCAGGAAGCGGATTTATTGTAATAGGAACAATTAAATTATTTCACATAGATGATAGTGTTTTGGTGGATGGAAAAATTAATATTCAAAAACTAAATCCTATAGGCCGGCTTGCAGGCAACTGGTATACTAGACCAACAGATAATTTTAGAATCGTGCGAACAATAAAGCCAAAAAAATAATTTTTTAGATTCATACCTTATATTCCTTTAAACAATTTTGAATAAACTAACTATAGCCCTTACTCTAGTATTTTCACTTTTATTTGCTCAGCTACCAGTGAGCTCTGATAAAGCAGGCCTTTCAAAATCACGACTACAAAGACTTAATAAAATAATGCATAGCCTAGTTGATGAAGGTAAACTTGCAGGTGTTCAAACGGCAATAATCCGAAATGGAAGTATAGGACATTATGATACCTACGGATATGCAGACCTAGATAGTAAAACACCACTCAAAGATGATAGTATATTTAGAATCTATTCTATGACGAAACCAATCGTTTCCGTTGCCTTAATGATGTTATACGAAGAAGGAAAATTTTTATTAGATGACCCAGTACATAAATATATTCCTGAGTTCAAAAATATTAAAGTTTATAGACCTTTAAATAAAAATATATGGCCACTCAACAAAATTCATTTTGTTTCTAAATCAAAAAGGCCGATTCTCATTATTGATTTACTAAGACACACATCAGGCTTAGGGTATGGCTGGGGGAAGAATACCTATGTAGATAGAAAATACAGAAATAACATACGTGGATATTTCGACAAAAAATTTAAACCTCAGGATAGTAAAAAATTAATTCAAGCTATTAGTAAAATTCCACTATATCACGAACCAGGAACTAAGTGGAGATATGGTATCTCAACAGATATCTGTGGTATTCTTATAGAAGTCTTGTCTGGTCAGACACTTGATGAATTTCTATCTGAACGAATTTTTAAACCGCTAGATATGGTAGATACGCATTTTCAACTTCCAAAAGATAAGACCGCAAGATTCACATCAAACTATGTTAATAAAATTCCAAAAATATTTAGAAATATTGCCAATATAATGGGTGTAAATATTAGCCCGGAGGGGACGCTTACAGTAGTGGACCATGTTGAAAAAAGTGAATATCTAAAAAACATAACCTTTTACTCAGGAGGAGCAGGTCTAGTATCAACCACTAACGATTATTTACAGTTTTGTAAAATGGTGTTAAACAAAGGTGAGCTGAATGGTATCAGGATTATAGGCCCAAAGACTATTCAGTTAATGACAGAAGATCATTTAAAGTTCCTGCCTCATCAAAGAGGCCAAGTAGCTCTACCCAATAATAGCACTAGTTTTGGATTAGGTTTTTCTATAGTGAAAAACGTTGCAGCAAAAGAAATCATTGGCTCTGTTGGGACTCATGGTTGGGGAGGTGCAAGTGGTACATGGTTTGGAATTGATCCACAAGAGAATATGATATTCATTCTTATGATTCAACTATATGATTTTGAAAAACTAAAATTGTCGAAAAGATTTCAGGTAATGGTATATCAGTCAATAATAGAATAAACTCGTAATCATATAATTTAAATAACAATTATTTTGGCAAAAAAATCTACATCAGATCTTATATATCGGGCGCAAACGATTGGAAATATCGAGCCGATAGAGTATATGATACCCTATCCAAATACACAATCTCTTATCGAAGGGCAAACAATAAAATTTGGTGAACAAATCATTTATAAGGATTATGATATTTCAAATATGGACCTATATAAAAAAATAAAGCAGACTGCTAACTGGATAACTAGCCAAAGAATTCGACCAAAAGATAATGTCATTATCGATGAGCTAGATTTTCCGCAATCAGAATTAATCCTATTAGGGCTTTGGCAAATAGGTGCTAGGGGGATTATTCTTGAAAATAAAGATTTCTTAGTTGATAAAAGATTATCCCCTAAAAAATTGAAAATAAAAAATAATATAATGAAAGAAATCTCATCATATTCACCAGAATTTATACCCGATTATAAAGCTCTTCTAGGTGAAACAGCAGTAAATATCATTACAAAAAATAATATAATTTTTTTGTCTCACTATGGATTACTAGTAAATACAAATAGTCTGCTAAAAATCTTAAATATAAAACCAGGACAATGTTTTTTTAGCGATATTCCTCCAGAATCAAGTAGTTGGATTGTTATAAAATTACTACTGCCTATTTATTCAGGGTCTGTGTATTCAAAGAAGAATCCAATAATTACTATATCAAATAACTCGATAGATAAAAAAAACAAAAGTTTTTTAATTAGAAATGACTGGGAAAATTTTGAAAAATTCGGAAACAATCACATAGGTGTTTGCACAGAAAATAGTGCTGCATTTTGTGTTGGCAAAGAGCCCTTGCACCTTACAGATTTTAAAATTAAGGACAAAAGCATTTGGCTCAAAGGGCACTCAGTTATGAACGGCTATATAGACCAAAATAAAATGGTGTTTAAAAAAAATTACTTGATTGTTGAAAAATAAAATGTTACGATTAATTTAAATCTAGCAGAAATTCTCCAGCACATGTTTTTGGACTTACTTTTTCATAACCCTTTTCAATATTCCCTTGCTCATCAATTAAGTATGCAATTCTTAGGATCCCTTCATACTCTCTACCATACATTTTTTTCATACCCATAGCCTGATAAGATCTGATAACCTCTTTATCTGGATCTGAAAGTAATTGAAATTGAAATCCTTGTTTTGTTGAAAAATTATTTTGAGCTTTCACTGAATCAGCACTCATACCAATTATTACTGTATTTGATTTCTCAAATTTTTTGAACTCATCCCGGAGTCCTTGACCTTGTATCGTTCAGCCAGGTGTACTTGCTTTAGGATAAAACCATAATAAAACTTTTTGTCCTTTAAAATCACTTATATTGACAGTCTCTCCAGTCTGATTACTTAACTGAAAATCAGGAGCCTTTGAACCTATTTTAAGCATACTATAATTCCTTTTTTATAAGTTTTTATTCAATTTTTACATAACAAATATATAATTAATTATTGTTGTGATATAACATATACTTGGAGGTTTCATATAGACCATCTGCTATTTTTTTCAATGTGTCTGCCACCTCTATATATATTTCTTTCACATCTTCACCAGGATTTATATCTAAAATATCATGCAACTGCATACCGGAACCATCTCGAAACACCCTAAGATAAAATTTATCATTAATAACACCATAACTGCTGGGACTCATTTTCTTATTCACAATGAAAGCTAAATTATTTTTACTTTTAAAAATATCTCTACCCATTGTTTTATTTAAATATGGTATTTTACAAATTCCTGCTATTGTCGGCATAAGGTCAGCTAAACCTGAAGCTGATGTGATTTCTTGTGGTGATTCTAATATTTTTGGAGCATAAATAATTAGTGGGACATTATAGGATCGTAATTTTAATTCATAATCATCAGCTCTCATATGTTCTGCTTTGGGATCAGCTGTACCATGGTCTCCAAATAAAACAAAAACTGTATTATCAAAATAAGAGGACTCACTAGCCATTTTGAAAAATTTCCCAATTGAATGGTCTAATAACCTGATAGCGTTAAACTGCTCAATAGATTTAAATCCAGCAGATTTAAGAACTCCTGTTTCGACGCTCTCTATTTTAAAACCTTCATTATCATTTGGGATTGTATATGGCCTGTGATTACCAGCAGTTTGTATTATTGTAAAACTAGATTTTTGAGAGCTTTTACTATTTCCTAATAAATAATTAGCCTCTCTAAACAAGTCTAAATCTGATATTCCCCAAACATCTACCCGAGGGCGGTCGAAATCTTCCATCTCAACCAAATTCATTCCTTTAATATTATATGTAACAAGACTACTAATATTTGCCCAGCTAGCACTTCCACCAATCATATAATATTTATCATAATCTTTAAATTGAGAAATAATACTATATTGATCACGAATTATTGGATTTCTCGATGATGTTCTGTTAGCCACATCAGGTATCCCTGTTAGCATGGTAAATACAGACCTTGACGTGCTAACCCAAGGTATATAAAACTTAGAAAAGAATACACCGTTTGATGACAAACTATCTAAAACAGGTGTTGGATTAAGCGGATTACCCATTAATCCCATTCTATTTAAACCTACTGACTCCATAAATATTATTACTACATTCGGATTATTAGTAAAACCAGAGTCGGACTTAATATTTCTAGTATAGTTAAGATTATTTATGTCAGGTGCCTCAACACCAAGATAGCTTGAAACTAATGAATAGGATTTACGTACTCTATCTATATCAAAATCAGCCTCTTGGAATGTAGTAGTATCATAAAAATATAAAACTGGATTTAATGCCAGGGCAGAGACAAAAGAATTACGACTAAAAAATGCATCACTCCATAATAACATATACTGTGAAAAAGTTCCCCAAAAAGCGAATAGAAAAAACAACGAAGCACATATTAATTGTATAGATTGTTGGGATTTCTTATTAAATCGTTGAGGCATCATTAGTGTTATAGAAACCATCCTATTGTGAATTATTATAATTAAATAACAAATGCCAATGACAAATATAATATACCAGATAACTGGGTAAGATTCCCATATCATACTTAATGAGATTGTAAAATTTTCAAGTAAACTAAAAACAGTTATGTCAATCCTCTGCTGCGTGTAACCATAGTTAGCAAAATCAAATACATAGAATAAAACGATCGTTGATAATAAAATACCATATATCCATCTTACCACAAAAACAGTGTATGATAATTTCCAATACCTAACTAGCGGGAGAATACAAAAAAATAGATGCGGGATAGAAACAAGAACAGCTAAACGTAAATCAAATCTTATCCCAATCCAAAAACTCTGCAAAATATTAAGAGTGCTAGCTTCCTCGTAAAAAATTAAAAAGAAGACAAAACGTAAAAAAAAGAACACAGTCCACGATAGTACTAATACACTAAAAATATATTTTAATCTGCGTGAAATATTTCCAATGTTTTTTAAAAAAAAAATTATGTGAGAGCTATTTGTGACCACTTCATTCTATCATCATTAGAGATAATCATTTCATTTACTGTTGAGATTCCTTTTTTCTGGCCACTCCATACTAAATAAGAGCACGCAGTGTCGTAGTCTACCCATTTATAGTCTGAGTGTTCATCTGAAAGTGATATAATTTCTGAGTCAACCTCAATACCAAAAACAGGAACAAAATTTATTCTATCGCCATGTTTTTCATAGAATTTACTTACATGATCTGCCACAAATAACATGCTCGGGTCTAAATTTGTTTCTTCTTTTAATTCTCTTATTGCTGCCTCCCATGCCTGTTCACCTTTTTCAATCTTACCAGCTACACCTTGCCAAAGATGTTCATACATTTTTGTTTTAGATCTTTTTAGTATCAAATATTTAATCCCAGCTTTTGTTTTTCTAAAAACATAAGCATCGATAACACGGATTTTTACATTAGCCATTACATACCATTATTGTTTTTCATTTCTCTAAGCCAGCTTTTTGACCATTTATCAAAATCACCTGAGTCTATTTTTTGTCGCATTATTTTCATAAGTGAAATATAATATGATAAGTTTAATGTAGATGCAATTCGCAGACCAAGTATCTCTTTAACATTGAAAAGGTGCCGGACGTAAGATTTGGTGAACATACGGCCAAAAGCATGATCACTATTTTCATCTAATAGTGAATGATCATTTTTATATTTTACATTATTTATATTGATTGTCCCAGAGGATGTAAATATTTGACCATTTCTACCATTTCTAGTTGGTATAACACAGTCGAACATATCTACGCCTAATCGTACTGATTGAACAATGTCAGTGGGTTTACCCACTCCCATAAGATACCGTGGATGATCTTTTGGTAGTATTGAATCGCAATATCCAATTGTATCAAACATCGCATGTTTTTCTTCTCCAACCGCAAGGCCCCCTATTGCAACACCATGGTTTGCATTTTCTAATAATCCTTCAACGCTTATTTTTCGAAGATTATGGTCTACGCCCCCTTGAATTATAGGAAACAAAGTTTGATTGAAACCATATAGACTAGGATGATTATTTAAATATTCTTTACATCTTTTAAACCACTTGTTTGTCCTTTCTACGGCTTCAGCTATTTCTTTAGGCTTGGCATCAGCTGGCGGACATTGATCAAATGCCATAATAATATCTGAGCCTAAAAATCGCTGAATTTTCATAGAGGCCTCTGGAGTAATATTATGATAGCTCCCATCTAAATGTGATTGGAATTCTACACCCGCATCATTTATTCTATTAAGCCTAGCTAATGAAAAGACCTGAAAACCACCACTGTCAGTTAATATCGGTCCAGACCAGTTTGAAAACTTATGAAGACCACCTGCTTTATTAATAATTTCTGTACCAGGCCTAAGATATAGATGATAGGTATTCCCTAGAATAATCTCTGACCCAAGACCCACAAGTTCGTGAGGTGAAAATGTTTTTACAACACCTATTGTGCCGACTGGCATAAAAACAGGTGTTTGTATGCTACCATGTTCCGTTTCAATGATACCTGATCTTGCAGAAGTGTTATTATCAAAATTATTGATTGTATATTTCAAAATAATAAATCGAATGTTTGTTTTACCGAAGTAACCGGATGAATTTTTAGATTAGATTTTTTTACCTTATCATTCATACTAGCTGCTGGAACAATTGCACCACTAAAACCAAGAGCCTCTACCTCTGCTAGTCTATGTCCTAGACGGCTAATTGATCGGATCTCCCCAGCTAGTCCAATCTCTCCAATAAAAACAATGTTTTCATTTATGGGCTTATCCATGAAGCTAGATGCAATCGCACATAAAATAGATAGATCTGCTGCAGGATCATCAACTTTTAAACCACCTACTAAATTTATAAATACATCTTTAACTCCCATGATCAATTCCATTCTTTTTTCTAAAACTGCTAAAAGCATAGCCAATCTTCTAAAATCAAAACCGTTTACATTCCTCTGTGGTGTGCCAAAATTTGATGTAGATACCAGCGCCTGAACTTCAATTAATATAGGGCGAGTACCCTCTAAAGATGGATATATACATGTGCCTGGGATGTTTTTACTCCTTTCTGATAAAAACATCTCTGAGGGATTAGAAACTTCATTTAACCCATCCTCATTCATATGAAAAATCCCTACTTCGTTTGTAGCTCCAAATCGGTTTTTTGCAGATCTTAATATTCGATGTTCATACCTATCATCACCCTCAAGATAAAGTACTGTGTCAACCATATGTTCAAGCATTTTAGGTCCCGCAATAGTTCCTTCTTTCGTAACATGCCCAACAATAATAATAATAACATTATTCTGCTTACTTATCTCTAAAAATTTTTGACCACAGTCTCTTATCTGACTAGGTGATCCCGGCAAAGAATCAAGGTCAGAATTAAGAATAGTTTGGATAGAATCAATAATGACTAGTGAAGGAGCAATTTTATCAATATGTGTGAGGATTCCATTTAAATCATTTTCACTTGACAAATGTAAATTATTGGATTCAACATTTATTCTTTTTGCTCTTATTGCAACCTGCTCCTCACTCTCTTCAGCAGAAACATAGAGCACTGGATTATTAATGCCTGAACAAATATGCAAGGCAAGTGTTGACTTACCAACTCCTGGACTCCCGCCAAGTAATAACAATGACCCCGGTAATAAGCCACCACCTAATACTCGATCAGCTTCAATAATCCCAGTAGTAAGCCTATCACCAGGCTTTGTTTCTAGGATATCATTTAGTGGTTTATAATCTCGAAATTCTTTTATAAAATTTTTCTTCTTACTAAGAACCTTAAACTCTGAAAGGGTCCCCCACTCTTTACAACTAGGACATTGTCCATTCCACTTAGGAAAATCATCTCCGCAAGCTGAACATAAAAAGTTTATTTTGTTTTTTTTATTGGCCATAAAAGTGGGTGAAATTGCCTTTCATGGCGGATGGAATCAAGACAGATATTTATTACCAATCAGGACCTAGAGATAAATACCACTGTGGCTTAGAATATCCGCCTGGGTTTTTATCCCATGCAGTCTCAATTCGTAAAAGAAAATATCCTAGATTGATTTTTGCTCCTAAGCCTGATGTGATAACCCAGGGTGAGAAATTCCCTGGATTATTTGAACCATACTTAACGGGCCAGGAATTATTTGAAAACTCATTGTGATTATCCCATGCGGCTCCGATATCCATGAACGCGTGTCCTCTAATATTTCCTAATACCAATTTTAATGGGAACCCAAGGGCGAGATAATTAATAAATGGAAACCTAACCTCAAAATTAAACAATGCAGCATGGGTTCCAATACGTTCTGCAAATCGAGCTCCTCTCATTGGGAAAGCATATTCAGTGAAATATATATCTGTGATTAGGTTTGAGTTTGAAGTGTCAGTTATCACGCTTCTATAAGAGGATGGATCACTAACACCATTAGTCGTACCACTCTGGAAATCAGTTAAAAGGTATGGTGTCCCGCCGAGAAAAAACTTTTGTGAATTTTTGCCCTGGCTACTACCAAAAAAACCTCTTATAGCAATTGTATAATCACGTCCAATACGCCAGTATCTCCTTGCATCTATTTTCATCGTTTGGAACTTAAAATCATTTTTCCATCCTGGGCTTGAAGTAACAGAAACATTCTGCCTATAACCATCAATAGGGCCTGTAACTCCAAATACTGAATTATCAATAACCCAGCTCATGGTTGGTAAAATAGTTGTGAATTTAGACGAAGACCCTGGCCTTTTTATTAGTTCTTCTTGCCCAAATGTATTAATCACCCTGTCAAGGATATCATAACTAATATTGTGCCAGGTAAGGCCAAAATCAATTCTCTGAAAACGGCTAAATGGATGTGAAATATAGGATTGTAGTCCATAATGACGTAGACGCCCAAGCGAATAATATCCAGCCTGGAAAAAATCAGCAGTTTGAAAACCAACAAAATAATAGTCTGTTTTATTTTTTAAATAACCATATGATAAAAAGTAGTCACTATCTTCCAGAGTTAACACCATCTCTGTTCCAAAATGAATCTGATGATTACCTAATATATCACTGAAAGCAAAATAGGTCATTCCTGTTGCACCAAAAACATTACTAATCTGAAGATTACCACTGACCATATCCAGTGTAAATCTTGTTTTATATGGTTTTGGTACATGAATGCCCTCTACCAGTGTGTCATTGACAACTTTTTCTTTTTTAGGATTATTATCTGATAAAGAGTAATTATAATTTTCATATCCTTGAGCAAAAACCCATTTAGAATAGGTTCCTTTATTATTCATATCTATTCTATCTATTTTATCAGTATCTCGGATATCCGCTACTGATAAGTCTTCCTGGTCTCTTGTTTTTATATATTGGGTTGAGGTTACTTCTTTTATAGACATCTCTAATGGATTATTTATACTATAAAGATCCCAGCCAATACCAGAATAACCCGCAAATATTAATGACTTATCATCCTTGGAAAGTGTCAGCTGCTGCAGACCTGTTAATACATTTGTTATTGCATGCGATTCATATTTATTATTATCCATTTTCTCACTATTCCCACCTAGTGGATACTTGTAAAGATTATGAACACCATTATAGTCAGAGGTATAAAATAAAGTTCTTTCGGTATTTGCCCATATTGGGTGATTCTCATTCTCTGGTGTATCTGTCACTCTAATAATATTACCATCACGGATATTTACCGTATATATATCTGTCTGGTGGTAGTCATGATCTTCCATCCGACCACTATATTTACCATCAACATAACCTCCACGATCTGAGACAAAAACAATCTCATCTCCTTTTCTATTCCAGCTAGGGTAGGAATCAGAAAAAATATCATTTGTTAGCTGCCTGTATTCCTCCTTATCAAGATCATATATATAAATATCACTCGATCCCTTGTTATTACCAGTGAATGCTATCTCCTTTCCTGTTGGGCTCCAGGAAGCAGAAAAAATACCATCAAGATCTATTCGGATTTTTTTTGATTTTTTTGATTTTATATCAACTATATGGAGTGCGTCTGAGGCACCTGCTTTTGTTGCAAGAACAATTTTATTCCCATCTGGTGACCATGAAAGTCCTGGCTGAAGCCACTTCAACTCTTCAAAATCAACCGATCTGTTTCCCTGTATGAGAGTAGTTTTTTTCTTACCAGAGATTGCATCGATAAGATATACGTCAAAGTATCCAGAACGATCAGACAAAAGTGCCACAGTGCTACCATCTGGAGATATTGACGGGGATACATTGTAAAAGTTTCTGTTTTTTTTATGGTCTGTTAATTTATCTGACATGTCTTCAAGAGCATCTCTATTTGCAATATCAGGCCAGTATTCTTTTTTTAAATATTTATGCCACTGGTCAGATAATTCTTTCCATTTCATTCCTAATGCAATCTGATAACCCTTTTCTGCACTCTGTGTCTTTTTCATAGCTCGAAATATTTCACCAACTTTTTCCCTACCATACTTCCCAGCAATGAATCGCCATAGAGACTGACCTCCTTTATATGCCATAAAATAATTGAGTTCGTTTATGGTAGGCATTCTCTCATGTACAGCAATATCACGTAAAACCATATCAGCCTTGGTGTCCCAGTTTGAACTTAAAAACTCAGCCAAACCTTCATTTGACCATAGAGGAATTCGTACTCTTGTTCGACTGGCAACCATGTTCTGCGCTGTTCCACCATATACCATATCATTCAACATTGCGTGTACCAGCTCATGGTGTATTACATGTCTGAATTGTTCAAAGTCTCCATCGAAAGGGAATACTATTCTATTCTTAAATAGTTCGGTAACACCACCTATCCCTTCAGACATATATTGACCAATAACATTTGTTTGCTGGAATTCATTATGAGAGTTGTACACTAAAATAGATACACGCTTTCTAAGATCCCATGCAAGGTGTGTTGAAATTTGTTTGTAAGCATCCTCTGATATTTTAGAAGTGAACTCAGCAAGATTCTGATCTTCCCCATAATAATATATGTCAAAATTTTGGGTTTGTATATAAGACCAATCAAAATCTCTGTATTGGACCTTATTCTTACCAAATGATTGTCCGAAAAGTGGACAAATAAAAATAAATGTAAATAATATATATTTTTGTATTTTCATTCTGTTATTAACGAATTACTTATATGCTAAGTTTCCGACTTTAATAAAAAAGATAGAATAATGTCAATAAAACCTAAAAATTATATTTAATCGATTTATTTACTTTACTTGCTACTGCGTAACTGAAAAAGTTATTTTTGAAGCTATGGAATTACCAATCTACTTCATTTCAGATGTTCATCTTATGTTGAATGAGACAGCAGAAGAACAACACAAGAGAAAATCTTTGTATCGATTTCTTAATTATGTTAGGACTACAAGAGGTACACTTTTTTTTGTTGGCGACTTATTCGATTTTTATTTTGAATATCCCGATATGATTCCAAAAGCTTATTTTGATTTTTATAATAAAGCGTTTCAATTGAAAAAAGCAGGGGTTGACTTAAGATTCATTGCTGGAAACCACGATTTCTGGATCATGGATTTTATGAAGGAAAAAATAATGAATCAGACCTATTTTGATGACACCACATTTTCATTAAAAGGAAAAAACTTCTATATAACACACGGAGATGGAGTTTTAAGCTGGGACTACAGATATAGAATCTTGAAAAAGATTATTCGTTCATCTTTTTTTATTTGGTGCTTTCGATGGATTCATCCAACAATCGGATACAAGATTGCAAAAAAAGTTTCAAGGACTGAATACAACCACGAAACACCAGAAAAATTAAAAGAAAAAGTAAGAAATGAACTAAAAAATTACGCGTCTATGCACTTTGAAAAAGGATTTGACTACATGGTCTGTGGGCACTATCATCTGAATGAAATTATTGATGTAGGAAAAGGAAAACTCGCTGTCCTCGGTGACTGGCAAGACCAGCCATCTTATGCGGTTTTTGATGGCAGAGGATTAACACTGCATCAATGGGAAAATAATGCTTAAAAAATTAACAATCTTATTTTGCTGTCTAATCCTCTTTCAGGGGTGCGCTACATTCAAAGGCTTTTTTGGTAAAAAATCAATTATGGATCCAGATGACCCTAATTTTCTTAATAATATTCAGAAACTAAGAAGCGCCTATCAAGATGGAGATATACAAGCCTTAGAAGAAATGATTCAGCTCTATAACGATGAGGATCAGCATATCAAAGCTAGAATTGAAGCTGGAAGAATGTTAGCTAACACTCAGCATCCTATGGCTCTAAATGCCATTGCCAAAATGGTTGAAACAACTAGCGCGGTTGATTTTTCATTTCTAAAAGCATCCATAGAAATGCTGGCCCTTTTCAGAGAAAACCCTAAAGCAAGCTTTGCCATGGTTGAGAGCATGCATATACTCGAAGAAAGAACAAATAATTTACATCTCACTATAGCAGAGAATCTTAACAAAGTGAGAACCAAGGATCAGATTCTAGTACTTTTAGATCTCTATGAAATTGCCAAAGCTAATATGAGTAGAACTGAGGGGATGCTTACCCAAATACTTGGAGGGCTAGAAAGCGATCAGGTTATTCCGGTTTTAACTGCAATCGCTAAAGATCCTAATGTAAGGCTGGGCATCCGAAATAAAGCAGTTCAAATCTTGGGGAAAAAAACCCCCGAGGATGTTGCAACTGCCTTTGCTGAACTTCTGGGTGATCCAAACACAAACCTTGAAGTACGTGAGTTTGCTATTAATACAATGGCCGGAGTTAAGCAAGAGAACCTCATACTCGCTCTGTTGAATACTTATAACACGGGAAAAAGCCAGTACTATACACTGTTGAACACGATGCTGTCCGCATTGGGTGAGTTCAACGAGCCCGAGGTAAAACTTGCCGTAGTAGAAATCGCTAGTAGTGAGGATTATCCCATTGATATCCGGAAAAAAGCAATTGACAATCTTGGAGCATTTAAAGACGCAAGTGTGATTCCAGATATTCTCCCTATCCTAGAGAAAAAAGAAAACTATGTCTATTACGATAACATTTTGGATATGGTGTATATGTTAGGTGAAGAAAAAATATGGGCAGAGCAAGTTCGGAGAATGGCCCATAAAGCAAGCTTCAGTCGTAGAGAACATGAATAAAAAACACATCACTGCATTTTTATTGATAATTGTCTTAGGGTTTAGCTATGCCAAAGATAAATATACTGTATCCGGTATAGTCCAAAACGAAAAAGGAGAAGCCATAAAAAAAGGATTTTTGGTACTAATAAATAAGACAGATGGGTCTGAGGTTAAAAAAGGTAAAATTAGTAGAAAAGGTGTGTTCAAACTTAAAAAGATTCCTAATGGAAAATATCAGATCAATGTAGATGCAGATGGAAAAGGAACACTGCCTGTTAATGTAGTGGATGATGATGTTAAAGACCTTGTTGTTATTGTTAAAAGTCTCATGGAAAATGAAAATGAGGAGCAAATAAATTCTGAACTGGCCACCTCAGATAAGCCAGAAGAAATTGAAACCCTTAATACTCCGCTTAAAACAAAAACCGAGGAAGATCTTTTACCTCAGTTAAGGCCTTTTGAGCAAGTGGATAAATTGCAATTCGAAGATCAATTCTTTGAATATGAGTCTAATCTGAGAGCACTAAAAAATCAGATCGATTCTTTAAAAAGCATCGTCACTGCATTTGAAAAAAAACAAACAATGCCTAATGTTAGCAGGGAGATACTAGACCTAATTAAAGTCCCCGAGTTTCAGTATAGGATAGAACTAAAAAATGGAACTGTTGTAATGGGAGATATTTTAAGTGAGACTGATTCATCTCTTGTTCTTAAAACCCAAATAGGACAACTAGTACTTAAAAAAGAAATGGTGATAAGAAGAAACAAGCATGAAGAACCAGAGCCAAAAGTAATCTTTCTGGGCGATCCATTTGTTAATATATACCCAGATAGACATGAGTTTTCAGGGCGAGTAAAAAATGTTGGGGAAAAAAGAGCAGATTTCGTGAGAGTTGTTACAAATCTTTTTACACAAACCACAAAAGCCGCTGGCCAAGACTCTGTTTTTGTTAAAGGTACTAGAATAATTTATGACTCTGGGGTTATTGCAGACACCGCTCTTGAACCAGGCCAAACAGCTACATATAGTTTTCCCGTAAAAATTAAAGGTCGTAGAAAAGTTCAATATCATACGATGGATATTCACTGGAATACTACTGACTAAAATATTTAACTTTCATATAGATTCCGAGTCTATAT
>CAZYDX010000023.1:0-25031 GCA_964646455.1 uncultured bacterium
AGGTTCTAAAGAAGAGGCTCTTGCTCAGTTTATGATTGGATACATCTATGCAAATGTTTTAAAAGATTTCGATAAAGCTCGCAGTGAGTATCAAGTTTTCTTAGATCGTTTTCCTAAGCATGAACTATTCCCCTCAGTAAAATTTGAGATTGATCATCTAGGTAAAGATATTAATGAAATTCCTGCTTTAAAACATATTACCTCCTAAAATTATTTTATATTACTATGAGCGATTTCAGCCTTTCAGCGATAAATGACCGCATTGCAAAAGCATCAGGCTTTGTTCAGTCTTTAAGAGATAATCTTAATCAAATAATTATCGGTCAAGAGCAATTAATTGATAAGATTATTATTTGTATGTTGGCCGATGGTCATATGCTTCTTGAAGGAGTTCCTGGATTAGCCAAAACATTAACAGTTAAAACTTTAGCTGCTTCTATAGATACAAATTTTCAAAGAATACAATTTACGCCAGATATGTTACCTGCTGATTTGATAGGTACTCTCATTTATAATCAAAAGTCTGGTGAGTTTGATACAAGGAAAGGTCCTATATTTTCTAATATTATACTTGCCGATGAGATTAATCGATCTCCGGCTAAGGTGCAGAGTGCTTTGTTAGAGTCTATGCAAGAAAAACAGGTAACTATCGGAGAAAATACATATAAAATGAATCTGCCCTTTTTGGTTCTTGCAACTCAAAACCCTATTGAACAGGAAGGGACATACCCGCTACCTGAGGCTCAAGTCGATCGTTTTATGTTTAAACTTTTAATTGATTATCCAGATGTAGACTCTGAGAAAATATTGATGCGTAATAATACTCAGGCAAAAGAAGATACTGATATTAAAGCTGTTGTTAGCCCTGAAAAAATTATTGATGCACAAAGAGTAATCAACGAAATATATGTAGATGAAAAAGTAGAAGATTATATATTAAAACTAATTTTTGCTACTAGAAATCCACTTAAATATAATTTGAATGATATGGATGGTATTATAGATTTTGGTGCATCTCCTAGAGCATCTATTAACTTAGTTCGAGCAGCTAAAGCAAGAGCATTTACTGATGGTAGGGGTTATATAACTCCAGAAGATGTCAGGTTTATTGGAGGTGATGTATTGCGACATAGGATAATTCTAACTTATGAAGCCGAAGCGGAAGAATTGACGACTGAAGAAGTAATCAATAGATTATTTGAAAAAATAGAGGTTCCATAGGTTGATATGATTCCTCGAGAAATACTGAAAAAAGTTAAAAGAATAGAAATTCAAACTCGTGGTTTAGTAAATGACTTTTTTGGTGGTGAATACCACTCAGTTTTTAAAGGAAGAGGAATGACTTTTTCAGAGGTTAGAGAGTATCAGCCAGGTGATGATATTAGATTAATTGATTGGAATGTTACAGCAAGGTCTGGTAATCCATTTATTAAAGTTTTTGAAGAAGAGAGAGAACTAACTGTATTCTTAATTGTTGATATATCTGCTTCTGGTGTATTTGGTTCTGAATCACACCTCAAAAAAAATATTAGTGCAGAAATAGCTAGTGTTCTGGGATTTTCAGCTATAAAAAACAATGATAAGGTTGGACTAATTCTTTTTTCCAATGACGTTGTTAAATATGTTCCCCCCAAGAAAGGAAAATCACATGTTTTGCGAGTAATTCGTGAATTATTATATACAAAACCAAGTGGTCGAGGTACGTCAATAAAAAATGCTCTAGATTTTTTAATGAAAGTAAGTAAACGAAGGTGTGTTGTCTTTCTACTATCAGACTTTTTAGATGATAAATACTGGGATTCAATTAGAATTACAAATCGTAAGCATGATTTGATAGGAATAAATATATATGATCCATATGAAGTGATTTTTCCCAATATTGGCATGATAAAAGTTGAAGACCCTGAGACTGGCTCAATGTTTTGGATAGATACTTCATATGATCCAGATCTAAAAAAAATGAATAATGAGAATATTAAATCATTAAGTAATTTAGAAAAAGAATCAGCTAAAATTGGATTAGATATTGTATCGATATCAACAGCTGATGACTATGTAGATCCGTTGATGAAATTGTTTAAAAAAAGAGGTAAAAAATATTAAAACTGCCATTAGTATTATTTTATGTGGTTTTTTTTCATCAATCTCTTCCCAAACAATTTCTGTGACTTCTGAAGTTGATACATCTAAGGCAAATATTGGAGATGTAATTACATGGCAAATAAAAGGAAATAACACAGGCGAAGACAAAACATTAGAATTTCCTGAGGTAAATATTAATGGGGATTCTTTATCAATATATTCTCAAAAATTAATTTTTAATAATAATAAAGAAATCATTGGTAGAACTATTGAAATTGCGTTTTGGGATACGGGTAGATTTTATACACCGGTGTATTTTGTTAACGTTCTAAATCATCAAGGAAATTTTATTTATGATTTGGAAATAGAAAAAACACCAATAGATATTATTTCTGTCTTAGAATCGTTAGATGATGTGAACGTCAGGCCTGTTAAAGGTCCTGTTCCTGTTCCTAGAATAATTCCATATCATAAAATATTACTAGTATTTTTATCTCTATTAATTATTTTTTCAATTATATTGGTTTGGAATAAAAGGATAAAGCACACTTATCAGAAAAGTAATCAATATTATAGAAAATTGCCAATCGAATTAGCCAATAGTCGCATATCTTCTTTAAATAATAAAGGTTTTGCTAAAGAGTTTTACACAGAGTTATCGCACATTACTCGAGAGTATATAGAGTATTCAGTATATATAAGGGCGCTTGAAATGACCACAGAAGAAATAATTCTTAATAAAAACTTATTTAGTGTTAATGATACAATTTTTTCTGAATGGGTAGACCTTTTAACAAAAGCTGATCTTGTAAAATACGCAAAACATTCAATTACATCTTCTGAAATGGAAAATGATAAAAACAAAGCGATTAACATTATAAATAATTTTTTTAATTGAAATTATTTGTTACATAAAAATAAGCCTGCATTTGAAGAGTAGCATACCGGTCTTATATTTAGATATATTTAGATTAATATAATTAGAGGTTTTAGTGGCAACAACAGCAAATATAAGAAACAATGCAGTAATTCTATTTAAATCAAAAAGAATGAAGGTAATTGGATTTCAGCATGTTAAACCTGGTAAAGGTGGTGCATTTGTTAGAACTAAATTAAAAGATATACAAAGTGGAAAGATAATAGATCACACATTTAATGCTGGTGCTAGATTAGAGTTTATTAAGGTTGAAGCAAACCAGATGCAGTTTTTATATCTTGATGGTGAAAACTATGTTTTTATGGATAATGAAACCTATGAACAGCTTATGGTACATGAGAATATTGTTTCAAATAAAAAAAATTATTTAATCGCAGGAATGAATGTAGATATTATTTCTGATAATGAAGAAATTTTAGATATTAGAATGCCAGCGCATGTTATTCTTGAAATAGTAAAGACTGAGCCAGGATTTAAGGGGAATACCGCTACTGGGGCTACTAAGCCAGCGACAGTTGAAACAGGTTTTGAGCTTAATGTTCCTCTTTTTATTGATGAGAAAGAGCGTATAAAGATTGATACAAGAAGTGGCGAATATGTGGAGAGAGCAAAAAATAAATAAAAAATAGGATTAATTTATGTGGCAAGATAAAGTAAAAGAAATTATATATATATTAGAAAACTCTAATGTTAATGAGATTGAAGTTACATTCTGGGGAAAAAAAATTCGGGTATTAAAAGAGTCGCCAAATGTCACAACAAATAGAGAAGATAAGACTGTAATAACAAATGATGCTTATAAATCTTCTTCCCCTAATAATAGTGATAATGAAAAAGATAATAATGATAATTTAAAAGAAGTATTATCCCCAATGCCTGGTGTATTCTACAGTGCTCAATCACCAGATAAGCCTCCTTATGTTAAGGAAGGAGATATAGTTAAGCCTGGTCAAGTAATATGTATAATTGAATCAATGAAAATAATGAATGAGATTGAGTCAGAACATAGTGGAGTGATAAAAAAGATTCTTATGAATAATTCTGAACCAGTAGAATTCAATCAACCTTTATTTATTATCGAACCATCTTAGTATAACAATGTTTAAAAAAATTCTTATTGCCAATCGTGGTGAAATTGCTCTACGTGTGATAAGGGCATGTCATGAGCTTGGAATAAAAACAGTGGCAATATACTCTACTGCTGATGAGTTTTCTCTCCATGTTAAATTTGCAGATGAGGCAGTTTGTATTGGTTCTCCTTCTAGCAGTGAAAGCTATTTAAATATACCTAGAATTATTGCTGCTGGAGAAATTACAAATTCAGATGCCATACACCCTGGATATGGGTTTTTATCGGAATCAGCTGAGTTTTCTAAAATCTGTTCTGAAAATGGGTTTCATTTCATTGGGCCAGATTCAAAAATGATAATGTCAATGGGAGATAAGGCGACAGCTAAAAAAACAATGAAATCAGCCGGTGTCCCAGTTGTGCCTGGTGGAGATGGGGTTTTATCAGATGATTCAGAAGCGAAATCATTAGCAAATGAAATGGGATATCCCATTATGTTGAAAGCCACTGCTGGAGGAGGAGGTAGGGGTATGCGTTTTGTTAAAGAAGAAAATGAATTGAGTGATCTTTATGAGGTCGCGTATCAAGAGGCATTTAATGGTTTTGGCAATGGGGATCTTTACATAGAGAAGTTTATTCAAGAGCCTAGGCACATAGAAATTCAAATATTAGCTGATACTATGGGGAATGTTATTCAGTTTGGTGAAAGAGACTGTTCCATTCAAAGAAGACATCAAAAATTAATTGAAGAATCACCTTCACCCGCTGTTGATAATAAACTAAGAAAAAAAATAGGTGATGCTGCTATAGCTGGGGCGAAAGCCATTAACTATGTTGGTGTAGGTACAATAGAGTTTCTATTAGATAAAGACAAAAATTTTTATTTTATGGAAATGAATACAAGAATTCAGGTTGAGCACCCTGTTACGGAGATGGTTACCGGAGTCGATCTAATAAAACAACAAATCCGTGTTCATGCTGGTGAGAAATGCCCAAAATACAGTCCTAATTATAAGCTAAGAGGTCATTCTATTGAGTGTAGGCTCAATGCAGAAGATCCTTCAAATAATTTTATGCCTAGTCCAGGGAAAATTACAAATTTCCATATGCCTGGAGGAAAAGGAGTGAGGGTAGACTCTCATGCTTATACAGGTTATGTGATTCCAACTTATTATGATTCTATGATTGGGAAACTTATTGTACATGCAAAAAATAGAAAACGGGCAATTAATAGAATGCAGAGAGCTTTAGAAGAAACTATAATTGATGGGCCAAAAACCACGATACCCTACCATCAAAAAATAATGGAAAATGAAAATTTTATTTCTGGAAAATTTGATACAAGTTTTCTAGATAATTTTTCTTATGAATCTGAATAAAATAGAGAGGATACTGTTTTGAGTGTACCGATAGATTTGTTATATACAAAAGAGCATGAATGGTTAAATGATAAAGGGAGTGAGGTAATAATTGGAATTACAGATTTTGCTCAAAGTCAGTTAGGTGACATAATTTTCTTAGAATTACCAGATATTGGTGATAAAATTATTGCTGGAGAGCCTTTTGGCGAAGTTGAAGCCGTCAAAACTGTTTCAGAGCTTTATACACCTGTTAACGGCACAGTAATTGATGTTAATGATGATTTGGAAGACTCTCCAGATAAAGTAAACAAGGATTGTTATGGAGAAGGTTGGATAATTAAAATTAAACTCGATGAAAAAATTGAGAAAGATGCTCTTTTAGATCATCAGGGTTATACTAAGCTAATTGAATAAATGAGTGTCTTATCTAAGTTAAATGATTGTGTAAATAAAAAAGGTGCAGGTTTTATAATCCTAATTGATCCTGATAAGAAAAATGATAAAAAAATTGATCAATTAGTAGAGAACGCTAACGATAAAGGAGCAGATGCGATATTTATTGGTGGTAGTATTATGATGGATAGTCTTTATCATAGTAGAATAGAGAGAATTACATCTATTTCTGATATACCGGTTATTCTTTTCCCCGGTGGAGTTAATCAAGTAAATAAGCACTTTGATGCAATGTTATTCATGTCATTATTGTCGGGTAGAAACCCACACTATCTTATTGGAGAGCAAGTTATTGCTGCCCCGATTGTTAATGATTATGGAATAGAAACAATTCCAACTGGATATTTATTAATTGATGGCGGTTCAGCAACGACTGTTGAGTTTATTAGCGGCACGAAGCCACTTCCACCAAATAGGTCAGATATTATAATATCACATGCTTTAGCTGCTCAGTTTATGGGAATGCAACTATTATATCTCGAAGCTGGAAGTGGGGCATTGAATAAAGTTCCTGTTGAGGTTATAAATAAAGTATCAGATGAGATTAATATTAGTATAATTGTTGGTGGTGGTATTAGAACACCTGAAGATGCCTCCGAGGTAGTTGATGCTGGAGCTTCTTTTGTTGTTGTTGGTTCAGCGGTTGAAAAATCAATAGCATCAATGAATGAATTTTCTTCCGCTATTCACTCTAATTAATCTCGATAAAAGCAATTATTTAAAGATGATAAAAGAAAATATAAAAAATCAAATTGTTGAAAGTGCTAGAATAAAAAATGAAATGGTAAAAAATGGAGTAGCGGAAATTGAAAAAGCAGCCGAGTTACTTATCGATTGTGTTAAGTCTGGAGGTAAAATATTTTGGTGTGGTAACGGTGGTAGTGCAGCTGATGCACAGCATTTATCGACTGAACTTATGGGTGGAATGACTGATCATAATAGAATGCCTATTCCTTCGATTGCTTTGACTACAGACTCATCTTTTATTACTGCCTGGTCTAATGATACTGACTTTGATTCAGTTTTTTCTCGACAAATACAAGGTCTCGGAAAAGAAGGAGATGTATTAATTGGTATATCAACTAGTGGTAATTCTAAAAACATTATTAATGCTATAAAGCAAGCTAAATACAAAAAATTAAAGACGATTACCTTTTCTGGTAGTATTGGGGGTAAACTTGATGGAATAGCTGATATAACTATAAAGATTCCATCAGAGAATACACAAAGAATCCAAGAGTCTCACATAATGGTTGGACAGATACTTTGTAGTATAGTTGAATTATCAGTAATGAAAAAATAATGATAAACCACCTGCAAGACTATATAACTATGCTTCGGGTGGAGGAAAATGTTTCACCAAATACTATAGAAGCTTATGAATCAGATATCCAACGTTATCTAAATTACATTTATGATTCTGAGGGTATTAATTCAATAAAAAATGTAAAGCAAGGGCATATAAGAGGCTATGTAAGAATATTAAGTGAGATGTTATTGGCTCCTTCTAGTATTTCCAGAATGATAGCATCTGTGAGATCATATCATCAGTTTCTCTGTAGAGAAAAAATACTATTAGAAAACCCATCTCTTTCAATAAATACACCAAGGCTAAAGAAAAAGTTACCTACAATTCTTAGTCAGAAAGAAATCGAAGAAATTATAAACGTAATCCCAATGGGCTCGGCAATAGATGTTCGTGATAATGTAATAATAGAAATTTTATATTCATGTGGACTAAGGGTTACTGAACTTTGTGAACTTAGTGTTATTCAGCCATATTTAGAACCGACACTGGATGATAATGAGATACTATCCTATAATGATCAAAATGGTGAATTAATTGAAATAAAAGTAAAAGAAGCGAAAAAATTTCCAGAAGAGCATTTATCTAAAAATGTATATAATAATGAAATACAAACTAGGCCTGGGCTGATTAAAGTTATAGGAAAAGGTTCTAAGGAAAGACTGATTCCTATTGGTTCTCAGTCAAGGAAGGTTTGGCATGAGTATGAAAATAAATATCGCAAAGAGTTGTTAAAAGACAATACCACTGAAGAATTATTTATTAGTAGGAATGGAAGAGCACTGACTAGGGCAATGGTTAATAAAATAATAGATAAATGGTCTAGAAAAGCAGGTATCTTAAAAAAGATTTCACCTCATACTTTTCGACATTCTTTTGCAACACATTTAATTGAGGGTGGCGCGGATATTAGATTTGTTCAGCACATGCTAGGTCATGCTGATATATCTACTACTCAGATCTATACCCATTTAGATAGAACAACTATAAAAAATGAATATAATCATTTTCATCCTCGTTCTAACTTTAAATAATGTTTAAATATAGTAAATATGATTTTTAGTAACATAGAACCACAAATAATAATCTTATTAATTCCAGCCTTAGTATTCTCATTGTCTTTTCATGAGTTTGCTCATGCTTGGATGGCCTATAGACTAGGAGACAGTACAGCCGCTCGTATGGGTAGATTAACTCTTAATCCAATATCACATTTAGATCCAATTGGGTCGATTGCTTTAATGTTAATGGGGTTTGGATGGGCAAAGCCTGTTCCAGTTGATGTTAGGTATTTGCGGAATCCTAAAGAAGATATGGTTAAGGTTGCTGCGGCAGGGCCAATCTCAAATATCCTTTTAGCTATAGTTGCTGCATTAGTATTACGATTATTGTTTAGTGCTGATATATTAACAAATAGTATCAAAACATTTTTCATTATATTTATGCAAATAAATATAACGCTTGCTGTGTTCAATCTTCTTCCTATATCTCCATTAGATGGTTCTCAGATATTAACGCCTTTTCTAGAAAAACAATTTGGTTCTGACATAGTTTGGAAAATGCAGTTATATGGGCCAAAGATATTATTTTTTATTATTTTACTTAGTTTAGTAGCTGATATTCATATTTTTTCTTTCATTATCAATCCAATATTTAATCTATTTATATTCATATTTTTTTAAAATTAGATTATAAAATTTTGACCTATTTTAAACGAATATTTAACCGAACAAAAAAACAGCCAGGTTCTTTAATACGTTTATTTTTTTTGTTTATGGGTGTATTATATTTAATATATTATTTTAATAATATTGCTTCAACAGGATTATAATAATGCAAAAACTAATTGAGTGCGTTCCAAACTTTAGCGAGGGTGTTGACCAAAATAAGATTAATAGTATAGTTAATAAAATTGAATCTGTTGAAGGCGTTACCATACTTGATATTGATTCTGGCAAAGATACAAATAGATCTGTAGTGACCTTTGTTGGTGAGCCATCTGTAGTGTTAGATGCTGCTTTTGAAGGTATAAAAGAGGCCTCTAATTTGATAGACATGTCTAAACATAGTGGTACCCATCCAAGGATTGGTGCTACTGATGTTTGTCCATTAATTCCGATTAAAGGTGTGACAATTGATGATTGTATTAAATATTCACATGAATTAGCAAATAGAGTTGGTAATCAATTAACAATACCAGTGTATCTTTATGAAAATTCAGCAAAAAATCCAGACAGAAAAAACTTGGCTGTAATTAGAGAAGGTGAATATGAGGGTCTTGAAAAAAAGTTGAACGATAAATTATGGAAACCAGATTTTGGACCTGCAGTATTTAATCCCTCTACAGGTGCCACAATAATTGGTTGTCGTGAATTTTTAATTGCATATAATATTAATATAAATACGAAAGATAAACGACTGGCAACTGATATTGCTTTTGATATTAGAGAATTAGGAAGAAGTAAAAGAAAGAAAAATCCAGAATCCCTAAATCTATTAGATGGAGAAATAGTGCGTAATAAAGATGGATTTCCGATAAAAGTACCAGGAATATTTAAAGACGTTAAGGCAATTGGCTGGTATGTCAGTGAATATAAAAGGGCCCAGATATCGATTAATTTTATTAATTATAAGGTATCCTCTGTTCATGATGTTTTTGATGCGGTTTGTAATTTAGCAGAAAAGCGAGGTGTTAGGGTGACAGGAAGTGAGTTAGTGGGCCTTATACCTATGGATTCAATTTTATCAGCTGGTAGACATTATCTTGCAAAACAAAACCGTACGATTGGTGTTCCGGAGAAAGATATTATAGAATGTGCTATTCAATCTCTTGGCCTAAATGATGTTTCAAAATTTGACCCATATGAAAAAATTATAGAATATGCGATTCATAATAAAAAGGATGATTTAATGGATCTAAGTGCAAAAGATTTAATATCATCAATATCTGATAGTAGTCCAGCACCTGGTGGTGGGAGTGTTGCCGCTATTGCTGGATCTCTTGGTGCAGCTCTTATATCAATGGTTGCTGCACTAACTCACGAAAAGAAAGATTTCATTAGTTCAAGAAAAAAAATGAATGACATTGGTGTTATTGCACAAGATTTACAGGCTAAATTAATTAGACTTGTTGAAGAGGATACCAAAGCCTTCAATGCTATTTTAGTGGCAAATCGATTGCCTGATAAAACACCTGAACAAAAAGAGTATAAAGAAAAAAAAGTATTTCAAGCGAATAAATATGCTATAGAGATACCATTAGAAACTGCAAAGTTATCTTTAGAAGTAATAAAACTATCAGCTGAACTAATTAAGTATGGAAACCCTAACTCTGTAACAGATACGGAGGTTGCTTCAGAGGTCGGGTTAGCAGGTGTGCGCGGTGGATGTATGAATGTAATGATAAATTTATCTGGATTAGATAATGTTGGAGAATATGATTCAGATATTCAGAATAAAATAGATTTACTTATAAATGAAGCGAATGGCCTACATAAAAAAGTATTTGATAATACAAAAGAAATAATTGAATAATTCTAAAGAAATGGATATTAATCTTCTTTCCGAAGATCTACAAAATAAGATCTCAGCTGGTGAAGTAGTTGAGAGACCTTCTTCAGTGGTAAAAGAATTACTTGAGAATAGTTTTGACGCAGGTTCATCTCAGATAGATATAGTTATTGAACAGGGTGGAAATCAATTAATCCAAGTCAGAGATGACGGTATAGGAATTCCCAAAAATCAATTACCTCTTGCTATAAAGCGTTTTCATACAAGTAAAATATCAAAATTGGATGACTTGTTTACAATTAGCTCTCTTGGTTTTAGAGGAGAAGCGTTAGCAAGTATAGCATCAGTAGCTCAACTTTCTATTATTTCAAGCAATGGATCAGGTGAAGGCGCTGAACTTTCTATAACTAATGGTAAACTAGGAGAATTAACTCCAGCAGCTAATATTAATGGAACTCAGGTAACGATTAGAGATTTATTTTATAATACTCCTGCAAGAAGAAAATTTCTCAAAGCTCCAAGAACAGAAGGTCGTAAAATCATAGAAATGGTGAGAAGGTTTGGGCTGTCAAGACCAAATATTGGATTTACTCTAATCGTCGATGGAAAAAAAGTCATAGATATATTTCCTGAAAAGTTTGATGAAAGGATAGGTTCTTTATTTGACAATACTTATAAAGCTAATCTTATACCAATCCAAATTTCTAAGGCTGATTACACTTTTACTGGATTTGTAGGCAATTTGAATCTTGTTCGAAAACGTTTTGGTGAGCAATTTCTTTTTATGAATGGTAGATATATTAAAGATAGGTTACTTAATTCAGCGGTTTATTCTTCATATCAGTCATTAGTTAAAAGGGGTGAATATCCATTTTTTGTAATAAATATCCAGATACCTTATGAGCAGGTTGATGTGAACGTACACCCAATGAAAACCGAGGTCAGATTTCATGATGAATGGAGAGTTTACCATGTTTTAAAATCAGGTGTGAGTAACTCTCTATCAGAGATTTTAAATACCATCCCTAATTTCCAGAAAATAAGTTCAGGATCAAATTCATTTTTTCAAAGTATCCCAGAACAATCCTCTCTTAATCTTAATTCTAATGTGCTGACTGGTTCTACAACATCCAATCTGGAGAAAACTGATAGAGCAAAAACGTATGCATCTAATATTGTTTCTTTTGATAAATCAAACGAAGATTTTAATATTGAAAAAATATGGCAGGTACATAGAAAATATATTATTTCAGAGATTAATAGTGGGCTAGTTGTGATTGATCAACATGTGGCCCATGAGAGAGTGCTTTATGAAGAATGTCTTCAAGCTTTTGAGTCAAAGATCATGTCTTCACAGACCCTATTATTTCCGGAAGAGATTGAGTTTTCTAAAGATGAGTATGACATTCTGTTAGAAATATTCCCTTATTTAAAACAAATTGGGTTTAAGATCAAGGAAGGTGATAATTCTAATATTATAGTAGAAGCAACTCCTGCTGATATTAGTTGGGGTGATGAAAAAAGAATCATTAAAGAAATTATAGATGAATTCATAAGTACAAGAAAAACATATAGCTCCTATAAAGAAGCACTAGCTGCTTCATTTGCATGTAAAGCTGCGGTTAAAGCAGGTGATCAAATGGAGAATGATGAGATGGTAATACTTATCAATCGTCTTTTTTCAACAGAGCATCCTTACTATTGTCCACACGGCAGACCAATAATTATTCAGTTATCTTTAGATGAGTTGGATAAAAGATTTGAAAGAATTTAAGACAATTCTTTTGGAGATTTAATCCACTCAAGGGTGCCATTACCGAATTCAATTTTATTCCAGCTATCAGATTTGAAATTTATTTTTGCCATCGATGCTGTAGTAAATCTTTGGCTATGAAAAGTACATAATGAAATAAAACTTGAGCAAGTCGGCTCGTGTCCTACAAAACAAACAGAGCTAATCTCATTACCTATTAGATGTATTAATTCTAGTAGGGTTTCAGATGAGCCTCCATAGATCTTAGAATCAATAGAATACTTTGAATTCCAGTTACCATGCTTTATAGCGAGTTCAGCTGTATTCTTAGCTCTGGTAGCAGATGATGAGATAACTTGAACAGGAATCTGATTTATTTTATTCAGATATTTTCCCATTTTTATTGCCGCTTTGAATCCTCTTTTTGATAGCGGTCGATCGTGATCTCTATCATAAGTAGCATCCCAGTCAGATTTACCGTGACGAAAAATGATTATACTTTTCATATTCAATTACTAATTTTAATACTAATTGGAACAATTTCTTCTAACATTTGATTTTTACTATCTAATATTTGAATATTTTTTACTACTTCCATCCCCTTTATTACCTGCCCAAATGCAGCAAAGCCCTGTCCATCTGGATTGCGTTTTCCACCATAGTCTAATTCTGGTTGCTCATTTATACATATAAAAAATTCTGAGCTAGCAGTTCCTGGGCCTAGCCTTGCCATTGAGATTGTTCCATTTTTATGCAGTAATCCTGTAATATTCGTTGTTTCATGATCAATGGGTTGTAGTTCCATAGGATGTATATCAAAGCCCAGGCCTCCTTGAATTACTTCAATGCGTATATTATTATTAGGTTGATTATGTAAGTGTACAACTCTATAAAAATGGCAGTTCTCATATCTATTTTGGTTTATATAAGATAGAAAATTACTTACAGTTATTGGTGCTTTTTCATGGTAAAGTTCTGCTGTGATCTGACCAATAGGAGTTTCAATAATAATAATAGGATTTTGTACTTTCTGACAGCATTCTATAGTTATTAAGAATAATAATGATAAAGTAAGAAATGTTTTTTTTAGGTAGTCCAAAACTGAGTATTATTTATTTTTAATTATATATTATTTTCATAAGAATTAGTGTTATAAATATTACATTGAATATCTCAACATTTTTATTAATTAGTATTTAATAGATAAAGAATATTTAATAAATGGAAAAAATAATTACTATCATTGGGGCAACCGCTGTAGGGAAAACTGATCTAGCTATAAAAATCGCAGAAATGTTAAATGGTGAAATTATTGGTCTGGATTCTCGGCAGATATATAATTATATGCCTATTGGGACTGCGCAGCCAACTAAAGCTGAAAGGAAAAATATTAAGCATCACCTTATTGGTATTAGAGATCCATGGGATTCTATATCTGCAGGTGAATATGCGAAAATGGTAATAAAAAAAGTAAATAATATAATAGAAAAAGGTTCAACACCAATAATATGCGGTGGTGCTGGTTTATATTATAGAGCCATAACAAGAGGGATTTTTTCTAAAAGCCATACTGATATTATAATAAGGCAAGAATTAGAAAACAAATATATAGAAGATTCAGTTTCTTTAATGTTAAAGTTAAAAGAAGTTGACCCTGAATATGCAAAAATTGTCCACATCAATAATAAGAAACGGTTGATTAGAGCATTAGAAATATTTGAGATAACAGGAATTCCCCCTACTGAACATTTTTCAAATCAAAAAATTAATCAATCTGACTTGTTAGATCTATTTACAATATATTTATCTTTGGACAAAAAACTCCATTTGAATAAAATTATCGAGCGTACAAACAATATGTTCAAGAGGGGTTGGGTAGAAGAGGTAAATACATTGCTCTCGCTTAAAAAAGAAAAGAAAGTGAATATGTCTGCTTTAGAATCAATTGGGTATAAACAAATTATAGATTATTTAAATGGTGATATTGACAAAGGTACACTATTGGAATTGATAATCGTTAGAACTAGGCAATATGCTAAAAAGCAAGATAAATGGTTTAAGAATGAGAATATTGACCTGTCTATTGATTTAACAAATTTAAGTGGGGAGGATATACACAAATATATTTGTGATATATATAATTTTATTTAATTCTTTTAATTTTATTTTGTTTTTAGTTTCATTAATTCATCATCCTTTAGTAACCTATGTACTCAAAATAACCTTTAAACTGGTACAGAGAGACTGGTAAGGATATAATAATACCTCCTTATGAGTTAGTCATCTCAGCCAGGAGGTTTTTTTATAAAAAAAATGAAAAATAAGATACAAATACTTTCGTCTCAGGATATTGAAAAAAAACTAATCCGTATTAGTCATGAGATTATTGAAAATCATAATGATATTGGTAATATTGTTATCCTAGGAATTCATAATAGAGGTGTACCTATTGCCAATCGAATAAATAAAATTATTTTAAAAATAACTAACATAGACATTCCCCTAGGGTCATTAGATATAACTTTTCATAGAGATGATTTTAGAGAGAGATTATTAATGCCGGAGATAAGAGGAACAGATATAAGTTTCTCTCTTGATGATAAGGTTGTCATCCTTGTAGATGACGTACTCTATTCAGGCCGAACAATCAGAGCAGCTCTTGATGAGATTAATAGTTTTGGTAGGCCATCGATAGTGAAACTTGCTGTTTTAATTGATAGGGGACACAGAGAGCTTCCAATAAGAGCTGACTTTATAGGCAAAAACATACCCACTAATAGTGGTGAACATGTTGATGTTCGGTTAGAAGAATCTGATAATCAAGAGGGTGTATTTCTTATAAAAAATATTGACTAAGATATGTTAAAACATAAGCATTTATTAAAATTGGAAAATTATCCTAAAGAAAATATTCAAAATATTATTGACACAGCTTTTAACTTTAGAGAAGTGCTTGATAGACCTATAAAAAAGGTTCCTTCTCTACAAGGTATTACTGTGGTTAATTTATTTTTTGAAAACTCAACACGTACACGAATTAGTTTTGAGCTTGCACAAAAAAGATTAAGTGCTGATACTGTTAATTTTTCTGCATCCACAAGTAGTTTAAAAAAGGGTGAAAGTTTTAAAGATACCGCTCAGAATATTGAAGCTATGAAAATTGATGCAGTCGTTATGAGGCACCCTGCGCCAGGAGCGCCAAAACATCTTACTAATTTTATTGATGCAATAGTTATAAATGCGGGTGATGGTACACATGAACATCCTACTCAGGCAATTTTAGATATGATGAGTTTGCAGGAAAAGTTTGGATATATTAAAGGCCTTAATGTTGCAATCATTGGAGATATTAATCATAGTAGAGTAGCAAGAAGCAATATCTATGGCTTGGTAACAATGGGAGCAAATGTGACTCTTTGCGGTCCACCAAATTTGATCCCTGATAATATTATCGATTTAGGAGTAAAAGTTAATTACAATATTGATGAAGTTATAGAATGGGCAGATGCGGTTAATGTTTTAAGAATACAAAGAGAGCGAATGGGTGTAGGCCTAATACCTTCTGAAAGAGAGTATAGAAAACTATTTGGAATAACTGAAAGAAGAATTAGAAGGAAAGAAAAAGAGATTGTAATTATGCATCCTGGGCCTATAAACCGTGGGGTTGAAATAGACGGTGGTGTAGCAGATAGTAATCAAGCTATAATCTTAGATCAGGTTCTTAATGGAGTAGCATCCAGAATGTCAATTTTATATCTGTTACTAGGCTCTAAAGAGGAAGATTAAATGAAAATTGAAAAACTGCCAGATAAATTACTATTACAAAATGTAGAAATTTTAGATCCTATTAATGAAACCGATAAAAAAGGCGATGTTCTATTGATAAATGGAGTGATTGCTGAAATTGGAAAATTTGAATCTCCAAAAGATATTAAAACAATTGACTGTGTTGGATTAAATCTTACTCAGGGATTTTGCGATTTACATGTTCATTTTAGAGATCCTGGAAATGAAGATAAAGAAACATTAGAGTCTGGATCTAATGCAGCTTTAGCTGGAGGATTTACTCGGGTTTGTACTATGCCTAATACAAACCCTCCGATTGATTCCCCTGAATCTATTAGTTATATAATTGAAAAATCTAAAAAATATCCGATTCATATTCATCCAATCGGTGCAGTAACAAAAGGTCAAAAAGGCAATGAAATAAGTGAGATGGGTCTAATGAAAGAAATAGGTGCTGTAGCATTTAGTGATGATGGGGTGCCAATCCAAAATGGACTTGTTATGCGGAAAGCCTTAGAGTATTCTAAAATGCTTGATGTTCCAATTATTAATCATGCTGAAGATGATTGTTTACGTTGCGATGGTGTAATGAATGAAGGTTTAATGTCTACGCGCCTTGGTTTATCTGGGAACCCTAGTTTAGCAGAGTCAATTATGGTACATAGGGATCTAAAACTAGCTAGTTTTACGGGCGCTAAATTACACATTCCTCATGTTAGTACTGCAGCTTCTATAGAACATATAAGAGAAATGAAAAGTACAAATAATAATATTAGTGCTGAGGTAACACCTCATCATCTTTTTTTTAATGATCAGAGTTTATATAATTATGACACAAATTTAAAGGTCGCTCCCCCTATTAGAAGTGATGTCTCTAGAAAAGCTTTAGTAAAAGGAATTCTAGATGGCGTAATAGATTGTATCGCAACAGATCATGCACCACATACTCTGCATGATAAAGAAACCACATTCGACCTAGCATCATTTGGAATGATAGGTCTTGAGTCATGTTTTGGTATAGTTAAAAAAATATTAGTTGATGAAGAAGGATTAAGCTTAATTGACTTTGTTAAGCTATTAACAGTTTCTCCAAGAAAAATAATGGGTTTTGAAATTGATTTGTTAAGCAAAGGTAAAGAAGCTGAGATTGTTATATTTGATCCTAATAAAATTTGGTCATTTGAAAAAAATAATGTTTTCTCTAGATCTATTAACTCACCTTTTTATGGTCAAAAGCTTTCTGGGAAAATAAAGTACACAATTTCTAAAGGCTATATTTCTCAAAATTAATTATACATTTCTTCGCTAGTAATTAAGGATTGAAATATTTTTTTAAGTAATATAAATTCATCGGCTTGATTGTTTTATAAATGAAGACAAAAACATTAAAAATATCAGAAATTGAAAAGAATTGGTGGCTTGCTGATGCAGAATCCCAAGTTTTAGGGAGATTGGCAAGTAAAATTGCGCAGGTTCTAAGAGGTAAGCATAAGGTTAACTTTGTTCCTCATATGGATAATGGAGACTGTGTCGTTGTGGTAAATGCAGAAAAAGTTATGGTAACTGGGAATAAAGAGGTAAATAAATCATATTTCAGGCATACTGGCTATGTTGGTGGTGTTAAGATGACTAGCCTAGCACATCTAAGAAGGACTTACCCAGAGAGAATAATTGAAAAGGCAGTCAAAGGAATGTTGCCTCACAATAAGTTAGGAAGAAGAATGCTTGGTCACTTAAAAGTATATGCTGGGCCTGAGCACCCCCATACTGCCCAAGACCCAAAAATTTTAGAGATATAAATTGGCAGAAAAAGTAAAATATTTAGGTACTGGAAAACGTAAGAGCTCAGTTGCTCGTGTTTCACTTATATCGCAAGGGAAAGGTGATATTAATATTAACGGTATAAACATCAATGATTATATTCCTCGCCAGAGTTTAATTACAGTTATAAGACAGCCTCTTGTCGCTGTAGAACAAGATAGTGGTTTTGATATAAATATTAATGTTAATGGGGGTGGACTTGCTGGTCAGGCAGGTGCTATTCGTCTTGGAATATCAAGAGCACTGTTAAATGTGAATCCAGATTATAGATCTACGTTAAAATCAAAAGGGCTTCTTACTAGAGATTCTAGAAAAGTAGAAAGAAAAAAGCCTGGGCAGCCTGGAGCACGTAAAAAATTTCAATTTTCTAAACGATAAATATATAAAATATGACACTTATCAAATTTGAAGATTTATTAGATACTGGAGCGCACTTTGGTCATGTTACAAGGAAGTGGCATCCAAATTATAAACCGTATATTCTGATGGAAAAGAATGGTGTTCATATTATCAATCTTGAAGAAACAATAGTTTCTTTTAATAAAGCGAAAGATTTTATTCAAGGCATTGTCAAGAAAAATGGGGAAATTTTATTTGTAGGTACGAAAAAACAAGCAAAAGATATCGTTCAACAGGAAGCTGACCGATGCGGAATGTTCTATATTGTTGAAAGATGGCTTGGAGGTTCTTTAACAAATTTTACTACTATAAAGAAAAGCATAAAAAGACTAAAATCTCTTGAGAAAGAAGGGTCTAATCTTTACGAAAATCTAACAAAAAAAGAAACTCAGATGCTTAACCGAGAAAGAGTTAAGCTATCTGATCAGCATCGTGGTATAAAAGATATGAGAAGACCTCCTGATGCTGTAGTCATCGTTGATGCGCAATATGAAGAAACTGCAATAAAAGAAGCTACTAGTATGGGTATACCTGTAGTTGCAATTGTTGATTCAAATACGGACCCAAATAGTATTAGCTACCCAATTCCTGCTAATGATGATTCTATTAGAACTATACAGCTTTTAATAGGATGTGTCGCAGATGCCATACTAGAAATAAAAGACTCTAAGAAAGATGATAAAATTGAGACTGACTCGAGTTCTAAAGCAGAGACAAACAATGTTGATATTACCATTCATGATGAAGAGGAGTAATATTGTATGAATATTGATGCAAAAATAGTAAAAGAATTAAGAGATAAAACTAGCGCAGGGATGATGGATTGTAAAAATGCACTTAAAGAATCTGATGGAAATATAGAGAAAGCTATTGATTATTTAAGGAAAACAGGTATTGCAAAAGCTGAGAAAAAAGGCTCAAGAGATACTAAGGAAGGTATAGTATACTCTTATATACACGCTGGTGGAAGACTCGGGGTTTTGATTGAAGTAAACTGTGAAACTGATTTTGTAGCGAAAACTAAGGGGTTTGTTGAACTTGTACATAATTTGGCAATGCAAATTGCAGCTACGAATCCGATATCTTTAGATAGGGATTCAATAGATGAGGCTATAATAACTAAAGAAAAAGAAATTTATACTGACCAAGCAAAGTCTTCTGGAAAACCTGGTAATATTATTGATAAAATGGTTGAAGGGAGAATGAACAAATTCTTCCAAGAAAATTGCCTTATGGAACAGGCTTATATAAAAGACTCTGAGAAAAAAGTTTTGGACTTAATGACTGAATCGATTGCTACTCTTGGAGAAAATATCACTATTAGCAAATACACACGTTTTGCTGTAGGTGAATCTGACTCATTAAACGGACAAATTTAATTATATAAATGGCAGAACCCGTATTTAATCGAGTTCTTCTTAAGCTGAGTGGCGAAGTTCTTGCTGATAAATATGGTTTTGGAATTGATCCAGAAAAAGTATCCTACCTAGCTGACCAAATAAAACCAATATATGAAGCTAAAGTAGATGTTGGATTAATCATTGGTGCTGGAAATATATTCAGGGGAATGGAAGCAGCTGCAGGTGGAATGGATAGAGTTACTGGAGATTATTTAGGCATGTTAGCGACGATTATGAATGCTATTGCTCTTCAAGACTCACTTGAAAAGATGGGCTGTGAAACAAGAACTCTATCTGCTATAAATATTGCTCAAATTGCTGAACCATATATAAGAAGAAGAGCTATTAGGCATATGGAAAAAGGAAGAATTGTTATTATTGCTGGAGGTACAGGGAATCCTTTTTTTACTACAGATTCAGCGGCTGCTCTTAGAGCTACAGAATTAGGATCTGAGATAGTTCTAAAGGGGACAAAAGTAGATGGTGTATATGATAAAGACCCAGAGAAATATACAGATGCAAAAAAGTATGAAAAACTTACTTATCAAAAAGTAATTCAAGATAATCTCAGAGTTATGGATATGACAGCCATTACGCTATGTAGCGAAAATAATATTCCGATTAATGTTTTTAATATAAAAAAGCCGGGAGACTTGCTAGATATAGTTGTGGGAAGTAAAATAGGGACAATTATAGGTAATTAAATGCTAGATAATATACATAAAGATGCTTGTTTAAGAATGGATCAAGCTGTAAATCATACACAGTCTGAACTGAATAAAATAAGAACGGGAAGAGCTAATCCTGAGATTTTTGATGCAATTGTTGTTGATTATTATGGTACACCTACACCGCTTAATCAAGTATCTACTGTCTCAGTTCCAGAGCCAAGGCTTATTACTTTGCAGCCATATGAAAAATCACTAATTCCTGTCATTGAAAAAGCTATATTGGATGCAAATTTGGGATATACTCCTGGAAATAATGGAACAGCAGTCCTCATACCTATACCATCTTTATCTGAAGAGCGTAGAGTTGAGTTAATTAAGTTTACCCATAAAGTTATTGAAGATGGGAGAATAGCTGTACGTAATGTTCGTAGGGATGCTCTACATCAAGTTCATGATTATGGTAAAGAGGAAAATATCAGTGAGGATGAGATAAAAGGTAGAGAGATTGACCTACAAAAAATTACTGATGATCATATTAAAGATTTAAACAGTCATCAAGAGAACAAAGAAAAAGAATTAATGGAAGTCTAAATAGTATTATATAATCTAGTCACACTTTGACCAGCCACAGCTTTGACAGGTCAAACATCCACCCTCGTTGACAACACTTCTATTATCACAACTTTTACACATCATCAATTTCGTTGCTGTTTCCATTTTATTACCCTTATCATTTTCCATTGTGATTAATAATTTTCCATTTTCTATATCTTCTTGATTTTGATTTTTTTCATGGAGGTAGTCATCAAGGGCTTTTCCTATAGCATCGGGAGTCGATAGTATAAGTCTTCCATCTTCCCATGTTGGATTTGGGCCAGAAATTCCTTTTAGTTGTCTTACTATCGATTGAGGGTTAACTCCTGATCTTAGTGCAAGAGATATGAGTCGACTGATAGCTTCTGATTGCGCTGCTGCATTTCCTCCTGCTTTACCAATCGTTGTAAATACTTCACAAAGTCCGTGCTCATCTTCATTTATTGTGATATAAAGAGTACCTTCTCCGGTTTTTATTCGTCTGGTAAGTCCCTGTGTTTGTGTTGGCCTAATTCTTGGTTTCTTTTCTATATCTGTATCTCGAGCAGTATCTAATTTTTTTTCTGTATCTCTATCTTTTTCATCATTTGTGATTAGGATACCTTCTCTACTTCCTTCTCGGTAAACCGTTATTCCTTTTAATCCATTTTCGTATGCTGTCATATAAATATCGGCTACTGTTTCTACTGGAATGTCCTCACGAAGGTTAACGGTAGATGAAATGGAAGAATCAATATACTTTTGCAATGTTCCTTGCATTTTTACTCTAAAGAATGGATCTATAGCATGTGCCGTTGTTACATAATTAGGTAGGTCTTCATCCGTTCCAAAGAGTTCTTTGATAATGGGATGATACACTGTGTATTGTTCAAATTCTTTCCCATATCCACCATTATTCTTTTTTACCATTCTCTTATATGAAGTTGCAAATATTGGTTCTATTCCTGATGTGACCCTAGCGACTATGGCACCACTCCCGGTCGGAGCGACCGTGGTTAGGGTACAGTTACGAATTCCATTATTTTTTATTTTATCTTTTATTGTTTTTGGAAGTGTTTTAACAAACTTACTCTTGTTGAAACCTTTCCAATCGAAGTTTGGAAATTGACCTTTTTCTCTTGCTAATTCTATACTGGTCTCATATGCAGTATCTCTAAAAATTGTCATGATTTGATCAATCGTTTGTATTGCGTCCTCGCTGTCATATTTAACGCCCATTCTAACGAGCATATCACCGAGTCCAAGGATGCCTAGTCCAACTCTTCTATCATTCATCGCATTCATTTTTTGATCATCTAGAGCATGCCTGTCCATATTATAGTCGACTACATTATCTAAAAATCTAGTACCAATTTCTACTGTGCTTTTGAATTCTTCAACCATAAAATTCTGATTACTATCTACGAATCTTTCTAGGTTGACCGCTCCTAGGTTACAACATCCGCCATCTGGTAGTGGCTGCTCCGCACAAGGGTTTGTAGATACTAATGGTGAACAATATTCTGCGTTGTGGTAGTCAGTCATTGTATCCCAGAATAAGAGACCTGGTTCTGCACTAGAATGAGCGCTACTAATTATTTTATCCCATAGGTCTTTTGCTTTGATGGTTTCATATACTTGACCATCAAAAACTAGGTCAAATTCTGTATTGTTTTTTACTGCATCCATAAACTTATGAGTTAAAAGAACAGAGATATTTGAATATTTTACCATATTAATGTCACCCATTTTTATGGTAATAAATTTTTCTATATCTGGGTGATCTATTCTTAGTGTTTGCATGTTTGCGCCTCTGCGGCCATGTTGAGCAATGGTATTTGTATTTTCACTAAAAAGATTCATGAATCCGGTTGGACCACAAGAATCACCACCAGTACCATTAATAGCGTCACCCGATGGTCTAAGAAGAGAAAGGTCGTGACCACAACCACCGCCGTATTTGTAAGTTAAAGCTTCTTCAATAATTGTGTTATAGATTGATTTAATCGAATCGTCTTTTACTGCAACTACATAACAATTATTTAGAGTTGTGGTTATGTCTTCACGCCCAGCACCATGCATGATTCTACCGCCTGGAACGAATTTGAAATTTTCAAGTATTGAATAAAACTTTTTTTCCCACTCCGTTCTACTTTTTTTGTTTTTTTCAACACTGGCGAGCGCCTTGGCTTGTCTTTCCCACATTTCATTTGGATGTTTTTCATTAGGAGCTAGGTACTTCTGTTTCAGAACATCAGAGCCAAGGGTGTCATCTGTATAGTAGTTTTCTATATTATATTTGTCTGTGTTATCTGATTCTTGTTTTTTGTTTTCTATGTCAAGCAGAGGTTTGATAATCTTTTCTACTGATTCAGCTCCGCCTTCTCCGAGAGGTAGGTTTAATTCAATTGCTTCTGCCATATTTTACATCCTAATTGGTATGTGGTTGTTATGCTCTGAGAGCGTTTTCATAAAATCAGAGGCTGACAAATGAAAGCATTATTAACTGCTTGATTGGCGAGACATAATATAGAATATGTCACACTTTTTTGTCAATCTGTATTCTCATAAATATTTATATTTTTTTATTATTTTGAAAAAAATCAATTAAACCTATAATAAAAATTTTATCTAATTTTCATAATCATGTTAAAAACAATTTCAATAGTTTTAATTTATTTTATACATATTATATACGCTGAATGTTATGAACTCAGTCAGGGTGATTGTGAATATTGGTCAGGCTATTGTCAGTGGAATGGTGATACAAATCAGTGTGAAGACCTAGGAGGAGGAGATTCGGATTATGGTCCTTATGAATTCGACTATATTACCCAAGCTGACGGAATACAAACGAGTTCCCTTTATGCTGATGTAACAATATATTATCCTATAGATGCGCAATCTCCATATAGCACTATAATTCTAGGAGCGGGTTGGAATGGTGACCAGTCTAGTATGTCAGAATGGGCATACTTTTTTACGTCATATGGTATAGTCTCAGCAACTATACAATATAATGATCCTGACAATGACTCTCACCAGTATAGAAGTGAAGCGGTATTAGACTTAATTGAATCAATAAAACTAGAACAAACACGTAATGGTTCTCCAATTAATGGTAACTTGGATACAAATAGTTTTGCTGCTCTTGGATACTCTTTAAGCGGAGGTGTTGTTCAACTTTCAGCTGTTTTAGATTCAACATTAGATGCAGTGATTGCATTGAACCCGACTATTATTGTTGAAGATTGTGACCTATGTGCAGGACAAGATTATTGCATTTGCTTAATACCTGAATTTCTAGATCATAGTGTACCTACTTTAATTATTTCAGGTGAAAATGAAATCAATGAGCTCCCGTCATATGAAGGTATGTTGGGCAGTGATCATTATGAAAATACTCCTATTACAACGGAGAAAATGTTGTATGAAATTGCAAATGGTGGACATGGTTCAGCAGCATACCCTAGTAGTACGAACGGTCAAACTGGAAAGTTTGCATTGAACTGGATAAAATACTTTTTGCAAGATGAGCAGAACTATTGTGATTCGTTATTAATGACACCTGATAATGCTTCACAATTTTTAACTACGATTAATTGTAACCAATTGCCTGAAGAAGATATCATTGAGGTTAGATCCGGTACGTCATATGTAGAGTGCCTAGGATACTGTTTATCTGATCTAGAGATAAACCAAGATCAGGCCAGTTATGTATTATATGGATGGGACCAAAATGATGTTATACATCAACCCATTGAGATTACAGATTCAATTGATATTAACATTTGGCAAAATCTGATTACTAGCCTAGATGTAGATTCATTTATGGTTTTAGATAGTGAGATTGGTTGTCCTGATTGTAATGATGGTGGAGCAGAGTGGTTTGAAATCAGTGTTGATGACA
>CAZYDX010000024.1:0-1245 GCA_964646455.1 uncultured bacterium
AGGTGGCACACAAAAAATAGTAATATAAATGTTGGACTAACACTACAAACGAGTGGAAAAATTAAGACTCATTTATCCTATAGGTTTTGATTCTAGTGGGTTTATTGGTTAATATAGTCCAGCACATAGAGGAAGAATTATGAAAATATCCATCGAATATTGTAGCGTTTGAAACTATCTACCTAAGGCCTCCAGTTTGGAGGCGCATTTAAAGGCCAAGTATAATGTGGCTGATATAAAGCTCATCTCTAGCGGGGGTGGTGTCTTTGAAATAACCCTTGATAATGAACTTATTTTTTCAAAAAAATCTTTGGGCCGTTTTCCTGATGATGGTGAGATAGATAACCTGATCGATCAAGCCATAGCCTAAAAAATATCAGTTCTTGACTTATCGTATTTTCTTTTATAAAATACTTACGAGTAACTTACGAGTATTTATGATATTTAGTTTAAAAAAACGACAACAAAGAAAAAATTCATGGATGGTCATTCGTGCAATCAATCGACTTCATGGGCATGATATAAGAGAGGGTGATATTCATCATTCATGTAGATTATTATTGAATCAGAAAGAAAAATATTTTTTAACGTCATGAGGTCACTGTCCCTAAAGCAAAATAATTTTCTGAGTTTTATAAAAAATTTTATACTAACTCAGGGCGAGTCTCCTACCTACGATGAAATAATGTCTGGACTTGGTTTTAGCTCTTTAGGGACAGTGAACTGGTATGTCAATATGCTTGAGAATGAAGGATATTTATATAGAACAAAAGGTTCTAACGGCAAACGGGCACTGACACTAACTCAAGAGCACGCCACGCATCCCGAGGCTTGTTTGCCGTTACTCGGTCTTATCGCAGCGGGTGAACCCATTGAAGCATTGGAAACCCCAAACAGTGTCACAGTTCCATCTTCTCTGGTTCATCCTGATAATTTTGTTTTACAGGTTAAGGGTCAGTCAATGATAGATGAGCAGATCCAGGATGGAGATTATATTGTAGTTAAAAAAACAGCTGTCGCACGATCAGGCCAGATTGTTGTGGCGATTATTAATGATGAGGCTACGCTTAAGTGTTATGTCCCTAAGCCAGATTGTGTTGAGCTGCATCCTCGTAATCCTAAATTTCCAATTATCACTATTAAAAAAACGGATAACTTTTATATTAATGGCGTGCTTTTGTATTCTTTCCGAGAATACGTTAGCTAGTATACGCTGTGAATGTTATCTGATGTTTTTTATTTAAG
>CAZYDX010000024.1:1345-24973 GCA_964646455.1 uncultured bacterium
TTTATGACATAGTATCTTGTTTTACTCCAGTTGTAGAGCCGAGTGGTATGAGTGGATTCTATATGGATATGAAAGGTGTCACCACTCCAAAAAATAATATAAAAGATATTGGCCTATCAGTACTAAAAAAGATTGACAGTCGTGCAAATCTATATTCTACAGTAGGTATTAGCATCAACAAACTCATTAGCAGAATTATTACAGATGTTGTTCCAGAGGATATCCACGAGGTATGTTCTGGGACTGAGCATCATTTTTTAGCGCCGTTAGATTATTCTGTTTTGCCTACTACAAGACAAAAGTCTGTATGTCGGATGCTTCATTTTTTATTAATAGATAGGGTTTTACATATCCAGTCCATCTCTCAGCGGGTAGAAGAGTTTAAAACTATATTTGGAGTATATGCCCGACCACTCATAGATGAAGCGCGTGGTCGAGATACATCACTGGTAAAGCCTCCGGAACTGAGAGACCATTTATTAGAACAGAGAATACTAGCAGAGGATACAAATAACCATGAGGTGCTAGTTGCCACAGTCCAAGATCTAGCAGAAAAGATAGCGTTTCAACTCAGAGGTCGTGGGCAGATAGCGAAAAAGACTAAGCTAGAGATTCATTATGTTGATGGTTATAGATCAAGCAGGCTTGGTGAGATTTGTTCCCCTGATGATATTTCTGTAACCAGAACATGTAAAAAGTTATTTATTAAGTCTAATAATAGACGTGTTGCAGTTAGAGCCATTTTACTTGATGTCAGCCAGTTTAGGCCATACGTAGAACAAAAAAAGTTGTTTTTCGAATCTGAATCACGTGATATAGAAATATCAATGGCAATAGAAACGGTTCGCCGTAAGTATGGTGTGGGCAGTATTAAGACAGCTAACGTTTTCCATTCTCTGGGATCATCTTAGATTATGTATTAAATATTTTTATGTTTGTTCATTTGAATGTTCACTCTATCTATTCAGAAATGAGAGGCACTATCTCAATGAAAAATTTAATGAATCTATCAGAGTCTCATCATGCAGAAAGCTTAGCGCTTACAGATGTTAACACGGTCAGAGGATTTATTGATTTTGTACATTCTGCAAAAGACAGAAACATTGCTCCGATTGCCGGAGTGAATCTTATCACAAACATTGATGAGGCGGTCATCTTAGCAGAGAATCGTACCGGCTATGAAAATATCTGTCGCGTAATCACCGATTGCTATACTAACCCAGATCGATCTGTTGCAGAGATTATTAGGCAAAGATGCTCTGGATTATTTGTTTTGACATATCAGCTCTCACTAATAAAGAGGCTACGGTCTTTTATACCTGATACGCATCTTTTCATAGAACTACGTCCGGGAGTTAAAGAGACGGTTGTGCAAAATCTTTCAAAGATACACAGGCTCGAGATTGTCGCCACTGGAGATGTCTATTTCAAAGATCCGACAGATTTTGCTTCACACAGAATTCTAAGAGCGATTAACAATAATACGACTCTAAAAAAACTAAAAAAAAAAGACTACAAGGGTAAAGGTCATTGGTTTAGGAATGAGTCTGACATGGTACGTTTGTTTCCTAATAGCCTTGAGGCAATTAACAATAGTCACTATCTAGCACAGCGTTGCAAAAGGGAATGGTCATTTGTTAATACGATCTTTCCAGGTTTATCACTAAAGGACACCCACAAGTCTAATAAAAAACTAAAAGACTACGCTTATCAAGGTGCAATAATGAGGTATGGGATATTATCGGATAAGATCAGACAACGTATTGAGTATGAGATGAATCTAATTATACAAAAAGGTTTTGCCCCTTATTTTTTGATTGTACGGGATATTGTTTCTCGTACTAGAGCCACTATTGGCAGAGGATCTGCCGCAGCGTCTGTTGTGAGTTATTGTTTGTTTATTACTCAGGTTGACCCGCTTAGATATAATCTTATTTTCGATCGTTTTATTCATCCAGAACGATCTGATATGCCTGATATTGATATAGACTTTCCATGGGATGAGCGAGATGATATACTTGACTATGTTTTTAGAAAATATGGAAATGAGCGTACTGCGATGGTTGCCAATCAGGTATTTTTAAAACCTCGTTCAGCTATCCGGGAGGTTGGCAAGGTCTGTGGCTTGTCTAATGAACAGATCAATAGTGTTACAAAACGTATACACTGGATGAACAATAAAAAAGAACTAAAAAAATGGATAGAGAATGATGATCGCTTTTCTGAGGTTGATTTGGATAAAAAATATAGTGATGTGCTAGAAAATAGTGAAAAGATTATTGGTGCTTTTAGGCATGTATCTGTTCATCCTGGTGGTGTGATCATTGTGCCAGATGAGATTTGTAAATATGTTCCAGTTTTAAAAGCACCAAAAGGAGTGCAGATTGTTGAATGGGAGAAAGATCAGGTTGAGGACTCGGGGTTGCTTAAAATCGATCTTTTGGGTAATCGTAGCCTAGCCGTAGTTAGAGACATTATCAGACAGGTTAATATTCATCATAGTACAGGATCTGATCGTTATCTTGATTATCATAAAATTCAACCGATTGAAGATAAAAAGACAAAAGGCATGATGGTGAAAGGGCTGACCATGGGAGTTTTTTATATTGAAAGTCCGGCTACACGACAGCTAATGGCAAAGGCCAGAGTAGTTGATTTTGAGCATATGGTTATTTTTTCATCTATTATTCGTCCTGCTGCAAATCGCTTTACTAATCTGATGCTGGAGCGTATACATGGTAAAAATTGGAGTCTTCTTCATCCAGATCTTGATTTTCTTAGTGAGAGCTATGGTATTATGGTCTATGAGGAACAGGTCTCAATGGCAGCGATGGTGATGGCTGGACTAGGGTATTCTGAAGCGGATATGTTGAGAAAAACGATGACCCGTAATACAGATCTTGAGAGAATGAAATTTTGGGAAAATAAATTTTTTTCTGGAGCAATTAACAGAGGATATGATCCAGATATTGTTAAAAAAGTATGGGATATGATAGTCTCTTTCGTTGGTTACTCATTTTGCAAACCACACTCTGCTTCCTATGCGATGCTATCTTTTACGTGTGCATATCTCAAGGCCCATTTCCCCGCAGAGTTTATTGCGGCAGTGATATCTAACCAAGGAGGTTATTATTCTACCTATGCGTATATGAGTGAGGCCAGGCGTCTTGGTGTGATGATTAAAACCCCAGATGTTAATGATAGCTATTATGAATGGAGAGGTGCTAAAAATCAAATCCGTATGGGTTTTATGAGTATTAAGCGGCTAAAAAATAATGTTGTAAAAAAAATTCTAGAACAGCGAAAGTCTGGATCTTTTGAATCTTTAGATGATTTCTTGTTTCGTGTTGATATGGATCTTTCTGATGCTATGGCCTTGACCAATGCACAATGTTTCAATAGTATATGTAAATCTAAAAATCACAGAGAAATTGCATATATCGTAGCTGAATTTTATCTCAATGAAAAAGGTGGCGTACCTGTAAGTATTGCACCTGTGAAAGATAAACTCGCGCAGCATGAAATATATCAGATAGAGCTAGATGTATTCGGTTATCCTGTTAGCATTCACCCGTTAGCACTCTATCGCCCATTATTAAGCAATCGCATTGGTTACGCAAAAGACATTCCTTATAATGTAGGAAAGGCAGTGTATCTCATGGGCGTCTATATTACGCATAAGGAGAGCCGAACAAATAATAAGGAGTCTATGGAGTTTTTAACCTTGGAAGATGAGACAGATATATATGAGTGCGTCTTATTTCCAAAAATATTTGCTGAGTTTGGTGATATTATTAACTGGGAGACCTTGTTTATTATTTATGGTACAGTAGAACAATCATTTGGTGTCTGTAGTATTAATATTAAAAAGATAGCGAGCCTTAAAGAGTGGGTAGGCAGGGCCAATGCTATGGGTTTCTCATAATGAAACTATGATCTATTCTGATTTCTTCAAGAAGGTCATCGTAGCCTATGCAGCGTCCTTTGACAGAGATTGTTTTATTTAATTGTATCTCTTCAGTAACTGATTGGGAAGGGTCTAGCGTACATACGACACCATTATCTAAAATTATAATATCTGTTTCAATATTAGTGATGTTTCCATTTACTAAAAGAATTTTATCAAGAAACCTTGTATTGGCATTATCTGTATTATCCTGATAAAGTGAGATCAGCTCTTTTGATTCAATGGTAACCTCGAAAGGAGACTTATTAAAATCCTTATGTGGTTTATTATATGTGTTATAATTGATAATTAATCCAATAATAGATAGCGGAAGAAAGAATCTGAATATAGTCCAGTATATTTTTTTATTTATCATGGTTGACTATTATAGTAAGTATCCTGATTATTTAATACGTTTATACTATATCAAATTAAGTAAATAACTGGTATAAAGATGAAAAGAATAATATGCCTCGTAGCATTGTTAGTGATTGGCTGCGAAAAAAATATAGAATCAGACTATGTTGAACCAAACGAAGTGGGTTATGATTGTGAAGAGGTTCAATCATATTATCAGGAATCTGTAGCGCCTATAATATCAAACTATTGTATGGGATGTCATTCTACGTCCAACCCGAGTGGTGGTCTAGCTCTAGACAGTTTTGATAGTGCGGTTAATGGGATTATGAATGGTGAGGTTATAAACAGGATCAATATGGAGTCATCTAACCCGTTGTTTATGCCGCTGGGCTCAGAAAAATTATCACAACAACAACTTGAAGTTATTCAAAACTTTTCGGAATTATTGTGTCAGTAAAATCAAAAAATAGAATTTCTCTCTGTTTTTACCTATTTTTGTATTCTTTTTCTTTTGGGAAAGAATTATTTATAACTCGAGATGGGAATATTGATTTCTTCTCTTCAACCCCAATTGAAGATATTAAAGCGATAAATAGTCAGGTTTCTTGTGTTTTAAATAAAACGACGGGGGAGTTTGCGTTTCAGGTTCCTATAAAAGGATTTGTTTTTAAAAATGCTCTAATGCAGGAACATTTTAATGAGAATTATTTAGAGTCAGACTTATACCCAAAGAGTGTTTTTAAGGGTAAAATAATTGATTGGGTGAAAATAGATCTTTCTGACAAAGCTGTTGATGTGATCATTGATGGAGAGCTTACCATTCATGGTGTGAAAAAGAAAATCAAAGAATCTGGGAAGATATGGAATGCAAAGGATAAAATTATGGGTGAGTGTTCATTTGATATTGCTGTGGCGGACTATAACATTAAAATTCCTCGTATAGTAAGAGAGAATATCGCAAAAATAATTAAGATCAGTGTAGATGTAAGCCTAAAGAGAAAATAATGAAATTATTTTACGTAATTCTTATTATTCTAATATCACCACTGTTTAGCCAGGATGATCTCCTAGAAATGCTTGTTGATGATTCAGAGAAATCTGAATTTGTAGAGTCATCCTTCAAAGGAACTAGGGTTGTAAATGCTCAGTCTCTAGAAATCCCAAAACCCAAAATATTACAGTTTATGATTCAACATCGTTTTGGATCTATTGAAAATGGTTTTTATGACCTTTTTGGTATGGACTATGCAACTATCCGTTTTGATTTTCATTATGGGCTTACAGATAGACTATCTATTGGAATTGGTCGTAGTAGTCTAGATAAAATCTATGATATGTTCTTAAAAACAAAACTAATTAGACAGACATCTGGTTCTAAGTCATTTCCATTTTCAGTTTTGTTTTATAGTGATATTGGCATTGACACTAAACGTAAACCAGAGATTTATCCATCAGTAAAAGATAATTTCTCAAATCGATTGTTATATGTGAATCAGTTTATCATTGGCAGAAAATTCAGTAGAAATTTATCCTTAGAGATATTGCCAACTTTGATACATAGAAACCTTGTTCCAACTAATGAGGATGATCATGACCAAGCTTCGATTGGGATAGCAGGAAGATTCAAACTATCTAATAGAACATCTATTAACGCAGATTACTTTATTCCTATAGGTGGCAGAAATGAAAATTATAATAACAGTTTAGCAATCGGTATTGACTATGAGACTGGGGGGCATGTTTTTCAGGTAATGCTAGCAAATTCACAGGGTCCATATGAATATACTTTTATTGAAAATGCAAATGGCGATTTTTCTTCTGGAATACTTTATCTTGGATTTAATATATCAAGGTCATTCACGCTTAAAGGTGAAGATGAAAAAAGCTGGTAATTATATCTACTTATTTTGAATGAAACAGTGGTCTAATCGAAATTTTTTGGTCATCCTATTATAACCTAGAACTCTACCCTTCAGAGTTATAGATCGTCCTGCAAGACTATTATATTCTGTGGTGTCCATATCTTCCATTATACAGAAGATATTATTATCAATGACCAGCGTGTCTTTATTAAAAGTATCAGCATTTCCCTCAAACTGTACAAACTCAAAACGATAGTTTTCCTTTGCCAGATCTGGATCCATTTCATGTTCCCACTGGAGCTCACCTTTTTCAAATATTTTTATAGGTTTTTCATTCTCCCAGTCTGGCCAAATTTTTTCTTCAAAAAGAAGTGCCCAGGCTGCGAGAAAGACTATTGGTATTAAAGGCTTAACCATTTTCCATGTATATTTATACTGGTCGATCATATAATGAATTATCATTCTCCGATTATTTTTACTAAGACCCGCTTTTTTCTTCGGCCGTCAAACTCACCATAGAATATTTGTTCCCAAGTCCCAAAATGCAGTCTTCCTTCTGTAATGGAAATCACAACCTCTCTACCCATAATCTGGCGCTTATGATGAGCATCCCCATTATCTTCTCCCGTGAGATTATGATCATATCGTGAAAGCGGTTCATGTGGCGCGAGCTTTTCCAACCAAGATTTATAGTCGCGGTGTAGGCCTGATTCGTCGTCGTTAATGAAAACAGATGCTGTAATATGCATTGCATTAACCAAGCACAATCCTTCTTTAATACCACTCTCAGCAAGCGCTATCTCAACATCATTAGTGATATTAATAAATTCCATTCTCTTCGATAAGTTAAACCAAAGTTCTTTGTGATAAGATTTCATAGTTGTTCCATATTTATATAATTAAAAAATATTTATTAAGAAAGTTTTCTTGAGATAAATGAAATAATGTAATAAAAAAAGTAAAAGTGTAATAGTGCTAAAAAAGCTGAAACGATAATATACCAAGGCCAGGGACCAAAAAAATCCAATACAGTCCCGACAGGCGGTTTACCACAGATCCAGAAATAGTTTGAATCAAGAAATAGATTCACAGGAATGGTGATTAAGAGAAATAATAATAAGCTTATAAATGATACGTACACACTTTTTTTTCTGGGCCTGATATCATAAACAAAAGTAGCATACAATATCCCAATGATCATTAGCTGGTGACTCAGCCAATATCTAATAAAATGAAAATGAGGAAATCCCTGTAATATATCAGGAGTAATTACGGCGTGGATTACAGTAAGACCCCAAAATAATACTATCTCATAGGCGAGATAGCTTCTAAAGACTAAGACAATGAAAACCAATAAGTTTGCCGTTCTGCACAAATGTAATGGAAGATGTAGTTTTACACTGTAACTGCCACCTATAATTTCTAACACCAACCAGCTTAAATAGGATAACGCAACTAATCCACCTATCACTGAACCAAGAATGTGCTGCTGATTCTCAGATAAGTGTTTTTTTGCATAATAGGGTATGGCGAATGAAAGTACAATGAAAATTATAATGGAAATAACATGATCATTACCCATGAAAACAAATGGCACTGTCTCATCGTACATATATTCGGCAATTGTTTTAGACATATGGCATATAAAAAATTTGTTTTGATATTTAATTTAACATATAATTATATCGACGATAAATATTAAAATTGTCATATAATTTTTTAATAATCTAATAAACAAAGTAAGATTACCTATGCAAAAATTTCAAAAACTAACTTTTTCAATTATTTCTATTTTGATTTTTTCATGTTCAAGTGAAAGACTAGATACTCCTTTTGAAGTTACATCTCCTAATAATTCTTTAACTGCTGTTGTTAGCATAGATGAAGGAGTGCCTTATTATTCATTATCTTTTAATGGCACCCTTGTTGTTGACAAATCGAAGCTAGGAATCAATACAGATAAGTTTTTGCTATCTGATCAGTTGGAAGTGATTAAAGCCAAAAGGAGATCTCAAAATAAAAGTTGGAATCAGGTATGGGGAGAACAAAAAATAATTCAGGATAATCATAATGAGCTAGAACTAACACTATTATCTATTCCTGAAAACCATAAAATGATTTTAAGGTTTAAGGTATTCAATGATGGTTTGGGTTTTCGTTATGAGATTCCAAAGCAAAAGAAAATTTCAGATTTTACCATCCTTGATGAGCTTACTGAATTTAATCTAGAGGAAGATTCTCCATCATGGTGGATTCCCGCATATGCATACCGTAGATATGAGTTTTTGTATGCAAATACTATAATTAGTGAAATATCGAGAGATAAATTTTCTGAGCTTGTTGAGAATTTAAGTGGCACACGTATCGGCCCAGAGGCAGTGCAGACCCCGTTCACTACTCAGCGAAAAGATGGCACAGTAATAACGATACACGAGGCAAATCTGACCAATTATTCTAGTATGGCACTTAAAGCAACGGGGACAAAGAAACTAGAGTGTGATCTTTTTCCATGGTCTGATGGGACCAAGGTGAAGACTACTGCACCGATGAAAAGTCCTTGGAGAACAATTATAGTAGGCGCAAACCCTAGCGATATTGTTATGTCAACTCTAACACTTAATCTTAATGAGCCAAATAAATTATCGAATACAAGTTGGATAGAGCCTGGAAAGTATATTGGTGTTTGGTGGGAAATGATTGGGACAAACCAGTCAACATGGAATTCCGGGCCAAATCATGGTGCGACTACAGAAAAAGTCATGAAGTATATTGATTTTGGTTCAAAACATGGTTTTAAAGGTGTCCTGGTTGAGGGATGGAACAAAGGATGGGATCAAAACTGGTGCTGTACTGGAGATGGAGAAGACTTTGGGTTTTACCACCCACATCCTGATTTTGACCATAAAATGGTCAGGGACTATGCAAAAGAAAAAGGCATAAGAATAGTTGGACACCATGAGACTGGTACTCAGATAGAGAACTATGAGAGTCAGCTGGATAGTGCATTCGCATACTGTCAGAAAAATGGTATCAGAGTAGTAAAGACAGGATATGTTAATGACGGCAGTCAAAATATCAAAAGAACAGGTGAAGATGGGAAAATGTATAAAGAGTGGCACCATGGTCAGTATATGGTAGAACACTTTCGAAAGGTTTTAGAAACTGCAGCAAAATATGAGGTTAGTATAGTTGTTCATGAGCCTATTAAAGACACTGGCCTTAGAAGAACATACCCAAACATGGTTTCGAGAGAAGGTGCTAGAGGGCAAGAGTTTAATGGGTTCATGGGTATCAATGATAATAATAAACCAAATCACACGACAATTTTGCCTTTTACAAGGCTAGTGTCTAGTCCGATGGACTATACTCCAGGTATATTTAATCTGGCAGAGTATCGCTATGTTGCCCCTGATAATAGAGAGATCAACCTGAACCATCAAATACCTAGTACTATATCCAAAGAACTTGCCCATTATGTTGTGATTTACGCTCCTGTTCAGATGGCTGCTGACCTGCCAGAAAATTATGAAGGTCATCCTGCATTCCAATTTGTTAAGGATGTGCCAGTAGACTGGGAAACTTCCATATGTTTAAATGGTAAGATTGGTGAGTACATAACGATGGTAAGGAAAGACATCGATAGTGATAATTGGTACCTAGGATCAATTACCAATGAGGATAGTAGAGAATTAACAGTAAGTCTAAGTTTTTTAGATGCAGGTGTACAATATACTGCTACAGTTTATAGAGATCCTGAAGCAGGCGGCTGGAAGAAGAAACCAGAGGAAGTAATTATTGAAAATCAGTCAGTTGATAGTGAATCAGATTTGAGTATTCTCCTACAACCTGGTGGTGGACAGGCAATTAAGTTTTCTCCAATAAAATAGAAAAATACTTAATAGTATTCAATTTTTTCGAAGTCAGCAAATTCACTAGATTTTTTTCCATTGCTGGTACAGTAGATGCCAAGGTATGCACCGGTATATCCTTTGCTAACCAAATGAACAGGCTTGATTTTTTTAAAAAGAGAGAATGCCTTTTTGTTTCCAATTGCGTAATGGATATTATAAGAATTGTTCTCTGATATTAGTTTGAATGTAATTGAACCATTATACGATTTAATAGGTGTACGTTGAACGATGGCTGGGGTCAGGCCTTTTTCTTTTAAAATAAGTTTAAGATAATAGTCTCCTTTTAAATACTCAACCGTAAACGTTATATAATTATCATCCTTTTGAAACAAACTTATACCAGCATCAATCCCATCAATATTCGGAATGAATTTCATTTTCGCTAAAAAAGTAAAGTCAGATTCTTTCTGTCTGATGCCCATGAGGCTACAGCGTTTTCTATTCTCAATTATATTCGAGCTTGAGTAAAGACGAAGATAGCTATTTTCTGAATCTATTGTATAGGTACCTTTTAGGGGAACTCTTCTAAAGTTCCAATCAAGTTTTAATTTTGTTTTATTAAAATTATCTTTAAACTTGTATTTTTTACGTTGTGGTCGCCCCTTATAAGGCAAAAAGTATTGTTTTTCGAGCCTACCAGTTAAAGGAGAGCAAACGGGCCATTCATAGTTAACAAGACGTAGTTTTTCAAATCGTTCTTTATTCGGTAATAAAGACCAATTTTTATCTATTTTATTATATTTCCATGGGAAATTTTCTTTTTCCCATTCTACAGGTATTAAATGGGTTTCTCTTCCCATACTAGAGTGTGTTTCAAATTCAGAACGAATACCTAAGGCTATCATATACCAACTACCATTTTGTGTTTGTACTAAATCTCCATGTCCGACACTATTTACCCAATAGTCATTTGTAAGATGACGAGACGTTAGTATAGGATTACGATCATTTGGGACATAAGGTCCCCTGATATTATTACTAATTGCGACCATTACCGCGTGATTTAGCCCTGTTCCACCTTCAGCAATAACTAGGTAGTAATAGCCATTTTTTTTATAAATATGTGGCCCTTCTGCCCATGTCCCATAGAATAGTGCACCTCGCCATAGAAAATATCTTTCTCCCGTCAGAGACCAAGTTTTTAGATTTAGTTGTTGAAGCCAGATTTCACCTTCGCCATTAAAATTTGGTTTGGAAGGTGAGTGGGTACCTACATACCATACGGTTCCATCATCATCAAAAATAATATCAGGGTCTATTCCGGGCGCACCTTTTATTATATGAGGATCAGACCATGGCCCCTCAATATTATCAGATGTAATAATAAAGTTTATCATTTTTGCAGGTTCTCCAGGTCCAGGACTATAAACATTGGTAGTGATAATATAAAACTTCCCATTATGGTATCTAATAGATGGCGCATGAATACCACCATCTGATTGCACATCGACTAGGTTCATTTTTCCATTACACTGACTCTCTCTGTGTAGGCCATAGCCAATAAGCTTCCAGTTTACCAGGTCCTTACTATGGTGAATAGGCAGACCGGGGAAATATTCAAAAGAAGAGTTAACAATATAGTAATCATCCCCGACTCTGCATATTGATGGATCAGGGTAACTTCCTGATATAACTGGGTTTGTATAGCTCAGTTGATTTGCATCAATACTAATAGATATCAGATAAAAGAGTAAGACAAGTCTAAGTAATCTATTTGTTGTCATTGAAAAAGCTACGGTATAATGCTTCTCGAAATTTATCATAAACTCCAGAGCCGAGACCAATATGGTCTGGTGATTGATTTACCTGTGTCATTAAAAGCCCAACAAATTTTCTTTTTGGATCAACCCAGAAGCTTGTGCTCTCATATCCTCCGCCTTGCCATAAGCCTGAGTCACCTTTCCCATTTTTTATTATTTTTGGTCCTGTAATATATAAGCCGAATCCAGTGTCAGTGCCATTCTGATCCTTTTTTCTCACACTAGACAATATTTTATTTATGGTTTTTTCTTCTAGAAATCTGTGATTATTAAGTTTGCCATTATTTAGTAAAACTCTTAGAAAATCTGCGTAACTATCTGTGGTCGCTAACATACCTTCACCACCCAGAAACAGTAGTTTGTCATTATTATATTGTGGGACATTTTTACCCATTATATCTAGCTCACCCATTTTTGCTTTTCTAAGAAACCCATCACGACCAGTAACAGCTGGAATTAGGTTTTTATTTTTTGGTAGTTTATACTGAAAATTTTTAATGCTTAGAGGTATAGAAATGCGCTCTTTTACCAGCTCTCCCAAGGTTTTCCCTGTCACTCTCTCTGCTACAAGCCCTAGAACGGTTGTGTTTAGGCCATAGTGGTACCTTTCACCCGGGTGTTGGATGAGAGGCATATTTGACAATGTTTTTATCAAATCTTCAGTTTCTAATGCACTTGGGATATCTGCCTTATATGAAATAGAGTCTAAGCATGGTATACGTGTATTTGCATAGTAAAATCCTGCTGTATGATTAACCAGGTGCATTACCTTCATCACAGAGTCTGTTTCAACTAAAGTAATTGGACAGCCTTTACTCTTATCGCTGATATCTGGTGTTGATACAAAGTCTGCATCGGTATATCTGCTGATAGAAATCCCTTTTTGAGACTGAGCAACTTTTAGGTTTGAAAATTCAGGGATATAATCTGTCACAGGATCATTAAGCGTAATAAAATTATCCTCAACAAGATCCATGATGATAGAGATTGTAACAATTTTACTCATTGACCATATACGTATCCAGGTGTCTTTATTTACGTCCAGCCCTGGAAAAATTTCATTATTGACAGAGCTGTGCTGGTAAAGAATATCTCCTTCTAAGTTTTCGATGTGTGCATAAAGAAAAGGGTAAGACCCATTAGCAACGTGTTCATCTAATATCTGACCTAATTCTGATTTGTTTTTAATTAACGTTTCTGATGTGCTACAGGCATAAAAAGAAAGAATTATAATGAACAGGTATTTTACTTTTTTCAATGATGCTTTAATCAAAAATAACGCCTAGTCTATAATCGCTATCTTTTGGAGGTCAAAAGAAAAATTGTTATATGGTTCAGTTGAATCATCATCTCCGGGAGAGTTAATCAAAACATAGATATAATTACCATCTGGATCGACCACAATCCCTCTACTGCTTAGGTTACCCGCGGAGAGGTAATAGTTTTTCTCTAGTTTAGTACTCTGATCAAACTCCACTACAAATACGCCAGCCTCATCAGCATCCTTAGGTGCAGTAAAAATTTTAGACTGATAGACGGCAACTCCAAGGCCTGGTGATTTAATTAAATATTTTCCTGCAAAAGTAAGATTGCTTCCATGATATGAATATACATGTTGTATATATTCCTGATCATCTGGTGCGCTGAGACAAGTAAAAACAGTGTTTGAGTTTTTATCAAAAATAAAATGATGTACCGTTGCGTTAAACCCATAAGGGTCAGATATATGTTCTGTATCTTGCTGGAAGTTATTTTCATGCCAATTATATTTTTTTATGGATGAATTTGTGGCCACATAGAGTATACCATTTTCTGAATTCATAGCTAGCTCTCCGTTTAGAACAGACTGAAGAGATTCTATTCCACTGTTGATTGATATTGTAGCGCAAGAGGGGTCTGTCTTTGATGATATAATAAGAGTGGTATCGTTAACAAATGAAATATCATTCATGTTCATTAGAGATATTGAAAATGTCTCAATTATTTGCTTTGTTTCAGTATCAATCAATAACACATTCGATTCACCTTCCAGCGCAAGAGCAATAACCTTTCCTGTACTATTAAGATCTATTGCAATCGGGTGTGAACCAACCTGCAGGGTTTTAATTACAGACATATTAGGCTTAGTCTCAATGAAGACAAGGCTATTGTTATTATAATCTGTAAGGTAAATATTATTTCCATCTAGTGATATATTTATATCAGATATGGTTTTACCAAGATCAAGAACATCGAAATCTGATATAGTAAAATATATTTCAGGCTCTGTTTTATCCTGATACAATGAGCAGGAGAAAATTGTTAAAAATAAAAATGGGTAAAATATTCTATTCATCTCGTAAAAATTTGTATAGAGACCCTACTTGTATAGATAGTGGTGCAGTCAGTTGGGCCTCATTTAAATTATAATAAATTGGTTTTTGTATAGTCATCTCAATGTCAAATCTAGTAGAGACTCTTGTTCCAATCTTAGCCGCGAAAAGCAAAGACTGACCACCTCGATCTCTCGCAATCTTCCCATATTCATAGTGGTCTCTTGTAGTCAGAAGATGACTAAATTGTATTCCACCATAGACGAAAGTAGGCTCCAAATAATCGATGTTAAATATAGTCTGTATCTCGTTACCATATTTGTAGCCATATATATTCTCACCATTTGAAATACGAGTGAATATCCCACCTGAATAATTTAATTTTCCTTTTTCTTTCGAAGTATATAAAGATAATACTGGGTCGATCGTTCCAGTGCCCACTTGTAGGTTATCTGATATCCTTTCACCATAAATATCCATGGCATTTAATTTTCCTGTATTTAGTTTTACGCCGATACCAAAGGTCATGGGGAGACCTAATAGTTTAAGGTTAGGTGGCTGAATTCTTGTCTGGATAACTATATCTCCGATGCCATAGGCCTCTCTAAAGTATTTCCCACCATCATATTGATTTAAATTTTGTCCTCTGAATAATACTTTTTCATTAACAATATTTTTATAGGGCAGATAGCCTGTAATCCAGAAATAATCAGTAATCCCATAGTTTGCGATTAGCGTGAGACTACTGCTCAGAGTACGCTCCTTATTATAATTAGGAATAGGATCTGTTCCATATAGCGGAGAGTCTAACTGTTCATTTTCAAATGAGATTCCTAGTGAAAATTCTCCTGCTAGGCCGTCAGAGTAATTGATAAGGCTCCCACCTGGGAGCAGTGGCCTTCGTCAGCTTATTCCACCTTGAGCAAAAGAGGTGTTCAGCTGGAAAAGAATAAAAAGCGATCCAGTAAATATTAATATTTTCATTTTTATACTTCTTATTTTAGTATAACGATTAACTTATAATCATTAAATATAATTATTTCTAAATTTATAAAGTCTTAAAAGAATTATGTATTTTCATTTTATCAAATTTCTATTAACAGTTTTCGTATTGGTCATCCCAATATATGCCGAAATATTATTCACAGATGTAACACAAAGTTCTGGTATTACATTCTCTGGCAATGCTGAAGGAGTATGTGCTTTTGATTATAATAATGATGGCCTAGATGATATCCTGATCGCTACACGTGGTGGTGCGAATTTGCTTTTATATAAGAACACAGGAGATATGCATTTTACAGATGTGTCTTTTGAGAGCAATATTGGTAATACGCCGATTGAGGCCAGGACACCAATAGCGAGTGACTATGATAATGATGGTGACCTGGATGTGTTTGTTGGTGCTGTCTCAGGTCAGAGTCATCTTTTCAAAAATGAGAATGGAATTTTTCAGAATGTTACTGACTTCTCAGGGATTTCTGTTTTTGATCAGGTTAGAGGAAGTTCATGGGTTGACTATGATAATGATGGAAGGCTGGATCTGTATGTCGGATTACTCCTGGAAACAAATAAATTTTATAAAAATAATGGAGATGGAACTTTTATTGATCTAGCGATTAATATTAGTGCGGCAGGTCCAATTGTTGGTGGAATAGTAATGGGACTTGGATTTTTTGATTACGACCGAGATGGTGACCAGGATCTGTATATTACTCAGGATAATAATAATGGGAATATATTATTGCGCTATGAAAACTATGGAGCATTTACAAATGTTAGCGTACCAACAAATACAGGAATACAGGTTATGGGAATGGGTGTGACTTTTGGTGATATGAACAGGGACGGGCTTTTTGATATTTATACCACGAATCTTTCAAATAATGCACTGCTTTTAAATTCATATAGTGGAGTATTCACAGATATCAGTACGCCAAGTGGAACAGATGATACCCCTGGAAGTATGGGTTGGGGGACTATGTTTTTTGATGTTGATAATGATGGCTGGATTGATATTTATAATAATAATGAAACAGGTTTTGCTGGAATTAAGAATTCATTATTTATTAATAATGGAGATCTGACATTCCAATCTTTAGAGGATGAGTCTGGTGCTCTATTAAGAAATAATGGTTATGGTGCTGCCTATAGTGATTTTGATCAGGATGGAGATATAGATATAATACTCGCTGGAAGATCTTCAACCGTTGGCTCTGTAAATTTGCTTAAAAATGATTCAGATACCGGCAATTATATCACACTTAAACTCTCGCAATCTGATTCAAATATTTTTGCAATAGGATCAACAATTGAGCTTCATTATTCTGGCATAAAGCAGTTAAGGCATCTTTCATCAGGGAGCAGCTACTGTAGTCAAAATACCTTTAACGTGCACTATGGACTAGAGGACGAAATGGAAATAGACTCTGTTGTTGTATTCTGGCCAGATGGAGAGAGCGAGACCTTTACAGGGCTAACAGTGAATATTAAGAACCATCTAATTAGAGGGCAAGGGTCTGAGGTACTTGGCACTGCCCGAGAAGATCATAATAGGATAAACACTATCGGTATGACCATTCAGCCAAACCCATTTAATCCAAAAACAGAAATTATTTTTAGAGCAAATGAAAATAATAAAATAGCGCAGCTGTTTGTTTATGACATATCTGGGAAACAAATAATAGAGAAAAATATATTTACTCAAAAAAGTATTAACAAAATCAGCCTAGATCTAAATAGATATGCATCCGGTCTATATTTCGTTCAGCTTATCTATGGTGGCAAAAGCCATTTTAAAAAAGTCACCCTATTAAACTAGTCCTTGGTTGATCTATTAATAGTAAAAAAAAGGGCCGTAGAGGCCCTTTTTTCTTTTAATAGTATACTACTACTTAAGTAGCGTCATTTTTTTTGTCTGTGTAAAACCATCTCCCGCATTTAGTCGGTAAAAATAAACTCCACTAGGGACCTGGACTCCAAATTTATTTTTTCCGTCCCACCTAACATGATAGATGCCAGAGCTTAGGTTCTCATCTACCATACTATACATTTCTTCTCCTAGTATATTGTAAATTGTAAACCTCACACTAGATTGCATTGGTATAGAGAAATCTATTGTAGTCGTTGGGTTAAACGGGTTTGGATAATTGTTTCCAAGACTAAACTTCTTTGGCTGCAAAGCAAAACCTTCATCATCTGTAGCCATTGTCCATCCACGCTGCATTTTTAGCATATCTACATAGACAGATCCATGATCATCATTTGACGCTTGGATGTGCATTACACCAACCTGAACAATTGTTGTTCCATCAGGGACTGTGCCTTCTACACCTACATGGTGCCAATCGTTTGCGGTAACGCTTGAACCATTAATATGAGTAGAGTCCATACCGATCCAGGCCCATCCATCTCCAAAATATTTTGCAAAAATGGCTACATTATTATTACCCTGACCGATGTAGTCATCCTCGTGGCTCATTATATTCACGGATACACTAAGGTGTGATCCAGGTGCTATCGCATTATCACCCTGGAAAGTTTGAAACAGGTTGTTTTCAGCATTTTCGCTTCCATTATAAAGCCCCCACATTTTTAATGCAGTTACACCCTCAAAGGCATTAAAGATAGATTCACTTCCAAAAATAGTTTCACCACTATAGGCGAGTCCCTGACTATCAAAATTAGGATAAGCTTCCCATCCTTCAAGTCCGCCTTCAAACCCACTGTTCACAAGTTCGTTAGGCGCACCGCACATTGAAGATGGATCAAAAAGTTCTCCAGGAAGTGGAGGATCTTTCTGCCAACTATCAGTCGGGAACGAATAGTCCCCCCAGGAGCAGCTATTAGAAGCATCCTGGTGCATATATCTCGCACGAAAACGCCCACCTCCGAAACCACCGCCTTCTTCTACATGTCCGAGGTCTGTATTTGTGAAAGCCCAAGAATAAATGGAGTGCCATGGTGTAGGGCCATTCAGGCTTATCGTGACAGAGTATACCCCGTCTCCATCAGTATCAGTAGCATGGAATAATGGGCCATCCCCGAAACCATTAAAATAGTTTGACCATCTATCTTTAGGCGCAACAAAAACAGAGTCTGTGGCAGAATTGAAGCCGTCAGTGGCTGCGCCATTCATATCAACAGAATATGTAACAGCTACAGTTTGCCCGGCCGGTATAACACCACCAGCTGGTAGGTCATAGTATCCTTCTAAAGGTCTAGTTAGAACATCGCCGGGTTGATCACCAAGAGTAAAAGTTCTATTTCCACCACCATAAACAGGGGAGTCTTCATAACCAACATTTCCGTACATCTCACCGTAAACTGATTGTAGTCCAGAGATTGATGCTTCACTAAGTTTCATGAAAAACTTGTATTCAATAACCGCGGTCGGTGAGTTTGTTATTGTAAGAGCAGTAGAAAATAAGTTTGTTCCTGGTGTTCTTACTAGCTCATCTCCAGGCATGTCAGCTGGATATAGTGTTGTATCATCCGCCCAGCCATTGAAGCCACCTCTTAAAAACATACCATCTCCATTTGCAACACTGAAAATTGGCATTCCATTTGCGCCATCCTCATTCAGCCACTCTGACATATCAAGTTGGAAGAGGACTGTTTTTGTTGCGAGACCTCCAGCGGGAATGTTATTGTACCACTTCCATGCGACTGTAGTGTCAGATGAAAAGGTGTCGGTACGATTTCCAATCTGCTCCCAATCTTCACCCGCACGGAATTTATATTCAACAGCGTGTGCCTCTTCCGGTGCAAATTTAAAATGACCAGACCAATAGCTTGTGTTACCCTCTTGAACAAGTTCAGTTCCTGCCCAGCCCTCAAAAGAGCCTGCGACTTTCATTGGAGAAGCAGCAGGGTCATAGTCAGGTATGGCATAGGTATTAACTCTCAGCCATACATCGATGGAGTCTGAAGGAGTGTAGGGAGGAGTTGTGCCTGAGTTGTAATACAATATGTCCGTCTCCATATCTGTAAGACCAACATTAAAAATTCTATCAGATGTGGTCTCCCATCCTTGATTGCCTACCTCATCAACCGGACAGATTTTAAAACTATATTCTCCTGTGTAAAGTTCTGTAGTGAACTCCCAATAGTCACCACCCACATTTGTTGCAGAACATTCTGTGCAATCACCCCAGCCATTGAAGCTTCCCCGTATTTGTACGTCATGGGTGGAGTCTGTTACCGCTCCGGTAGACATGTTTACCCGGAATGTAACATTGACCAGTTCCGCAGGAGCTGGCGGAGTATCATTATAATATTTCCAGGCAAGTGTAGTATCAGCAGTGACTGTTGCTGTTCGGTCCGGATTATTTTCCCATCCATCACCAGCACGAAATTTATACAGTAGATTATGAGAGGCGATTGCCGGATCAAGTGTAAAATGTCCTGACCAAAATTCTGAGTCACCCTCTTGAGTAAGATCTGTACCGGACCAACCCTCAAAAGAACCAGCAACTTTCATGGTTGTTGTACTCGCATCAAACCCGGGTATACCTGCTGTGCTTACCCTAAACCAGACGTCAATAGAATCTGTAGCCGTATAAGGAGGCTGGTCTGTGTTTTCCCAGTAACAGGAGATTGTTGTATCATTGGCTGATACATTCAAAACCCTATCGCCTGTGCTTTCCCACATATCCGTTCCTGTAGTTAAATCAACTGCTACAAATTTGAATTCATAGCTTCCGGCAGCTAACGCGCCAGTATAGCTATAATAGTCACCACCTTGGCTGGTAAGTGCCATATCATTTCCGGCCCAATTATTAAAAGTTCCTCTTAAGACGAGGTTATGGGTAGAGTCTGTCACCGCTCCAGCGGTAGACATATTTAAGTTTATAGTTACGTCAGCATCTTGAGGAACCTGCGCTAATGCGCCCTCATCTATCCACTGAGCGATCAAATCAATTTGATCTGAGCTTAGATTATCATTACCCTGCGGCATACTACCATCGTTTACCCGTGTCCACAGCAGACTATTTGCATGGTCACCTGCCACGACAGCAGCACCACTTGTTCCGCCAGTCATCACACCAGAATAGGCAGTCAGATTTAATCCATTTTGACTTCCATATTGGTGACAGCTGGTACAGTTGTCATTGAATATTGTCTGGATCTGTGTTTCATAATCAACCTGTGCATTAATAGCAGGTACAGATAAAATAAATAAAACTAGTAGTCTAAAACTTAGTTTCATGATTTCTCCTTAATTAGTTCTATAATAAACAAAAAGCTTCTATAATTTATATTGCAGTTAAAATATAAATAAACCAACTATATTAAAAAGAAAATTATAGTTCTAGCCTTAGACCTATTTGCTGGACAACTCCTAAAAATTTTAATGATTCAAATGAATAGTCTATATTTATTGGTCTTTTGATTATATTGTTCAAGTTAAGACCTACACCGAAAGAGTATTCGCTCACTCTATCATTTATGTATAAAGATCTGTATCCAGTTCTAAGTGATAAAAGGTTTTTTAAAAGGTTAAGCTCTAGCCCTGTATTTATGAAACTATTATTATCATTCGGATGACCTGAGTCTATGGCCCAGACAAGTCCTCCAATGTTTGGTATTGATTTATTACCGGAAATTCCAACGCGAAGAAGAAGCGGAAGATCAAAGTGGTCGGTTGAGATAATACCGGTCGTGTTTTCATTATTACCTTCAATGCTTTCGCTAATATCTACAGGAACAATAAGATCATCTCCAGACATATTCATCTTTGGTCCAAAGTTTGAAATGCTGGTTCCAAGTCTAAAGCCAAATGGGGTATCGAATAATGTCCCAATATCGATCGCAAACCCAGAAGCATGATTACTAGCGATAGACTCTCGAACCATTTTTATATTACCACCAATAGAAAATTTGTCTGTCAAACTGGTTGCGTAGCTTAAGCCAATCGCAAGGTTGCCCGCGCGATATGTTTCACCAGTGTCCTCATTTCCATAGCGTGTTACTTCGATCTCTTCCATTGAGACCATGGTAATGTTTGCACCGAATGCAGAATTCTCAGATACTTTGACCACTACACCAGAATAATCTAGACCTATATCTGCAAACCAGTTATTATGGTTGACAATTGCTACATGATTTTCTAGTCTAGATATTCCAGCAGGGTTCCAGTACATAGCGGTTGGATCATCGGCGATTGCGACGAATGCATTACCAAGACCGGCCGGTCTTGATCCAATACCTATAGATAAAAATTTAGCAGCTGTGGTTCCTGTTTTATCGATTCCATAGGCTGAGCTTACCATAGCTATGTAGAGAATAATTAATTGTTTGAAAAAAGATCTCATTTTATGATTGCGAACTTCCCTACTTTTTCTCCAATCCCTGGAGCACTCACATGATATATGTACATGCCATAGCTGGCATTTAAATTATCCTTAGTCAATAGATCCCATGATCCTGTGCCAAAGTTTATTGGTTCAGAGTGGTGAATCTCGCTAACTAGTTCACCTGCAATGTTAAAGATTCGGATAGTACATTCTGAAGGTAGATAGCGGAACTGTATTTCCCTTGGACCACGTCCATTAACATAATTATTTTTTTCTTCAAATGCAGAAGCCCCAAAATATGGATTTGGCACAACCTTGATCTTATCCATATCGCTAAGGGCTTTTTCCTTGCTTATAGTTGAAGATTCAGTCGAAAATTCAAATACATCTTCATTTAAGAATGGTTTTTCAATAATAACGTACGCGGTATCACCAGGGCGAGGCTGGTCAATTGTTAGCAGCGAATCGTTCTTATGAAGGTTTAGTGCAAAATACCAAGAAGGATTTTGTTCACCGTTCTCAGTCGTATCATCCATAAATACTATCCAGTCACTCTCTCTGTCTCCATCTGCATTGAAATAGCCATCTGGATTACCATATGGAATGACATCAATAAAGGCGAAAGGAATATCCTCCCAATCGTTCTCATCTACACCACTTAGCCCAATCCTGCGTTGAATAAAAAAGTTGACATTTTTTGATGGGTATAAAAACCCGGGGAAACAGTTTGTTGTGTTCCCGACATAGCGAATACAAAACTCTAAGGATTCTGTGTTCTGCTGATCCGTAAATATAATCCTATAGTCATATGGCATTTTTGTACCTATTGCATCAAAAAGAGCAAACCAGTCCGACCGTATTGACCAGATACTATCATTAGACCAGTATGATTTTTCTGCGTTGAACTCTAGGCTGGGTACATTCTCAAAACGTAACCGGATTCCATCTATTATTTTTCCATCCTCAATAGGCAGATTTTTTTCATTATCTATAAGTGTATCAGGGCTAACAGTGTTTGTTATATCAACTAGTGTGAATGACTTTGTGTATACGGTATCATACCCTGAGAGTCCTTGCTGATTGGCGAAAACCGTATCCTCAAATGTTATCTGATAGGTATGGCCCTGTTTTACTTTCTGAGGGTCTATAATTTCATAAAATATTTTACCGCTGGTTGTTCCTCTTATATGTTTTACTTGGTCGTCAATTATATTTGCTATTGAATATCCAGCTGCAGGGGGAGAGGGTATTGCTTTAACGACATTAGGACCTAGCACAATCTTATTCGTTACCGTATTAACCCTAAGCCTCATTGGTGAGTCACTTGGAATAATCTCATTGTTCTCATCACCGCCATAGTCATAGGAAACCACCGCATAGTAGTAGGTCTGACCATTCACAACGTCTTCATCCACATAAGAGTGCTGTAGTCCGGTTTCATCTCCAAGGTAGAATTGTACCCCATTCAGGCTAACAGGGTGCCATCCATATTTCCCATTAACCAGATCCCACTGAGCTCGATTCCCATTTTGAGTGTATGGCTCAAAAAATGTTGGATTACCGTCACCATCGGTAATGGTCAGTGCATCCTCAAACTCAGTATCTGTTGCGCGGTAGATTTTATATCCTTCAAAATCTTTATTTACAATTCCATTGGTGATCTCATTCATATATCTATCTTCAGACTCTTCTGCAGAATCATCCCAATAAAGTGTGATTCTACCATCACCTGGAACAGCCCGAACCTTAGGAGGATTTGGCGCTTTTGCGAACTGGTAGTCATACTCATATGTGGTTTCTGCAACTTCCTTATTTCGTAGAGCGTCTGCCTCATCATTTCCAAGTGTAACCGCCATAGCAATACGCTCTGTTTGTCCTTTTTTAAGAGGGAAAAACCCTGATGTAACAAAAAGATCATAGTCGCCTGGGGGCTGTCCAGTCTCCGGTGGCTGCCAAAAATCACCTGGTGACATATAAAAACTCCATAGATATGCATCGCTGGTAATTGGGATTGAACCAGCGGGGTCATATCCGACAGAGGTAAGGCCCATCTGGTCAGACTCGGAGACATCTGTCTTGTCAATATTTGGTTCACCCGGAAACCCAGATCCAGATCCAGAGGTAGGTTTTTGATCATCCACACCTGCCTCGATACCCCCAGACTTATCTCCATTTATGC
>CAZYDX010000025.1:0-24966 GCA_964646455.1 uncultured bacterium
GACTCAACAAAAATACTATTCATTTCATCCTGACCATCCATAGGAGGATTCCAGGCTTGATTAACTGTTGCCATCAATGTCGCGACCGCGCCTGTAGGACTACCATCGGCATCAGTTGCTCTTAGCCAGGTCTCTGCAAAGCAGGTCCCTATGTGAAACTCACCATTTACACAGGCCACTGACCATATCCATGGGTACATACCAGAGTTTATAAGACCATTTACATTTGTATTATTCATCGGGCATCCATTACCCCAAGAACCGTTTGAGCCATGCCCCGTATAGTTAATGACCGATAAGCCTTCATTGATCGCAACCTCTCCATCAGCGACTGTACCACTGGGGTCATATACCTGATCTATTTCAATATAGGTGTAGTCAAGAAGTTTCTGACGAATAATGTCCATGTGTTCATCATCCATCTCTCCATCATCACCAGGCCCTTGGTCCGAGGCGAACCCAGCGCCCTCTTTATACCATGTACCATCCGCATCTGGATATCTCTCATATTCAATAGTACGGTTCACCATTGTTGTAACATGGGCAATATTTTCAGCAGAGAACCTCCCAACAAAAACATCTGGATAATAATCTCCTGTTGGAATAAATCCATAGTAGGTGTCTGAGGGACTGTTAGAACCTGCACCCTCAGAAAAACGTGGAGAAGGTATCTGAGCAATATCACCAACCAACAAAAGAAAGTTTATTCCATATTCATAGTAGTACTCTTCTACATAAGATTTAATCGCGTCTGCATCAGTTCCGATATCAGATAAACTAATGAGTTCTGTGCGCTGACCCTTTCTAGTTTTCCAATCAATAAAAGGCTGCATAGCATCGATAAATGGCTCGTAACAAATAATAAGCATAGAACCATCTTCATCTACTGGCTCATAACGATCTGTTGTTGAAGAGTAATTGATAAAATGCTGATTGTAAATTTCTTCCATCTCTCTAACGCCACTGTTTCTATTTGGATATCTCACAAGTGGGTTTACCGAGCTGATTCCATTTTGACTTATCTCTAGGCTAATATTCGTGTAGACCCTAAGTACATTCCTAACCGGATTATATTGAATTGGCTGAAATACTACAGCCTGCCCTCTCTTCGTTCTAATAATATGAGGATCACGCATGTATGATATTTTTTCAGGGAAAAAGGAATCTTCCTGATATTTACTACCTTTTTCATATGGTACATCTTGAATATTTATATCTCGGGTTATATTACCTTTTGACGGAACTATGTTTTCCATAGGAAGATCAATAAAGTTATTAGATAATACTTTTAATTCCATTTTAGCTAGGTCTGGTATTTGTATTGATCTTGTTATAATAGGTAGGTCTGGTGATCCTTTTTCTAAAATTGGAACACCACCTGGAAAAGTGATTTTATTCCCATTGACTGTTTTTTCCAAAAAATAACCAGATAATTCAAAAGAAAGCTTAACTGATTGTTGAGTACTAGATAAAGCAACTACAGTAGGCTCAGAGGGAGATGAAGAATTTACCTCCACCCAGTCTCTTGAGAATACATTCCCCGTAATGAAAAGGACAATTACTATTATGTGTTTTTTTGTCATATAGTTATTAACGTGAATCCTAAACTTAATACTCAACCATGGTCTTATTCCAAAACTTTATTTTTTCAGAAACCTTGTTAGCCTCATCATGTTTTTTTCTTTTTACTAGTCCATTAAGATAAATATTTAGTTTTTTTATTATCATCTCAGTGGCGTGAATTCTATTATTTTTAGACAAATCTGAATTTTCTAATAAACTCTCTAAAGCCCTAATTCTGAAACGCTCAATAGCTTCAACAGAGTGAGATAACTGATCATTGTGCCCACCATATTTGACAATAAGAGGTTTATCAATAAAAAGTATTTCGAAATCTGCAGTAATTCTAAGCCATAGGTCATAATCTTCACAAACGGGTAGCTTATCATTGAAATACCCAACATGGTTAATAATATTTTTATTAAAAAGAACTGAGGATGGAGATATTCTGCAGATATCTAAACATTTATCAAAAATAAAGCCACCATATTTTTTATGCCTTTTTTTTTGATTAACACGGATACCATTTCTGATCCAAATTTCATTTGTATGACAGAAACCGTATTTAGGATTATCTGTTAATTTATTTACCTGTTCCTCTAGTTTATTTTTTTTCCACTCATCATCAGAGTCTAACAGTGCAATCCAATCTCCTTCTGCGAGTTTTATCCCCTTATTTCGTGCTGTACTTACCCCACTGTTGTTTTGCTGAAAAAGTTTTATCGATTTGTATTTTTGTTGAATCATACCAGATGTGCCATCGGTAGATCCGTCATCAACTACAATAATATCATAGGGCTTTATAGATTGGTTTAATACAGAATCAATTGCTCTTTTTAATAAATCTATTCTATTAAAGGTAGGAATTATTACTGATATTTTCATAGTATATGTAAATGTTAAACTATTTAATTATTGATTAACTATTTAATCTATCTAACACTAATTCTGCAATTACTAAGTCCTGAAATCCTAATCCGACGGATTTAAAAATAGTAATATCATTATCATTTATTCTGCCAGATGTATCACCAATAGCAATTTGTCCAATTTCAGATACTATATTATCAAATGACCAGTTGGTTTCTTTGCTAGCCAAGATCAAATCTCCGGCTTCTTTTTTACAGGCAGTCACAGAATCCACCACAACCTTAGCTTCAGTAATAGTATCACTTGGTATTTCCCTCATAAAAGGCTTAAATGATCCTATTGCATTAATATGAACGCCTGGTTTTAGATGCTTATGCTCAAAAAGAGACTTAGTAGATGGAGTAGCAGTACATATAATATCAACAGAGTTCAGATCATTTAAGGCTCCTGGCCTAACAGACAGCGAATATATGTCAGAAATATTAGAACAAAATTTTTCAATCGAATCTATGTTTCTACCAAAAACAAAAATTTTATTAATCGTTCTACAGCTAAGAATTGCTTCAACCTGAGTATAAGCCTGTACACCTGTCCCAAAAATTGCTGCTACTTTTGCATCTTTTTTAGCTAAATGCATTGTTGCCAAGCCAGTCGCGGCACCAGTTCTTAGAGATGTAATTGACTCCCCGTCCATAGACGCTATCATATCACCATTTGAACTATCAAAAACGCTAACAGATGATGAAATTATGCTTGAACGATCTGTAATTGTATTTTGGAAGACTGTTACTACCTTGGTAGTGAAATATTTACCTTTTGTTCTATATGCAGGCATAATAAGAACGGTTGCCTTCTTATTGTCAATTTCCATTGAAATTCGATCAGGTACTATAAATTTCCCTTTCCTAAAATCGGAAAATGCTTGACCCATAGTAATTATCGCATCAGGCATTGGCACCATATCGATTATTTCACTCTTAGATATACTTAACATGCCTTGATAAATATTCTATACAATAAAATTTAAATCAGTCACTTTTTTCGGAAAATTCTGCAAAACCACCTTCAAGACTGAATATATTTTTATATCCTAAATTGCAAAAATGTTGAGCGACATTTTGACTGCTTATACCTTTATAGCAGTATATCAGTATATTATCTTCTTGATCACTGTTTTTAATAACCTCTTCAATATTATTATTGCTAAGATTAATTGCATTGGGGATATGACCCTGCGCAAAAGACTCTTCATCCCTAATATCTAACAGAGTGACATTATCATTATTAATTAAATCACTAGCTTCGCGAACTTTAATAATTTTAAATGCATTTGGATGCTCCATCATTTTAAACAACCTTCTTTCTACTAGGAAAATAATTTATTAGGATATAACCCGGAATCTACCAGTTTAGAAATTTGTTTTTTTACCAGAGGTTTATCCTCAATATAAGTAACCCCAAACCATTTTGAGTTTGTTCTCAATACGCATACCTTTTCTTGTTTTTGTTGTATCAGGTTATTAACCACGGTTGGTATTAAAAATTCACTTTTTAAATTCGTAATATTTTCATTTAAAAAATCATTGAACATCATTTGTAAATAATCAAATAACACTGGAGTAAAACCCCACATATTCATCGAAACTGGCTCTTCACCATTTAGATCAATATTTCGATCACATATGATATTGTTATTAACTTTCTTTAAATCATGCGTTTCAGTGACGGCTATCAACTTATCTTTATTAACCTCACATAAGCCTCTTGATACTGAACCAAATTCTGATAGAGTTTTATCTAACTGAAAGGCAGACATAGTAAAGCCACCTTGATTATTAAAATAATAATCAGCTATAATTTCAAATGAATGTCTTCCATAAAAATCATCCCCATTTATAGCAGCAAAAGGCTCGGATATAGCTGACCTAGCAGCTAAAATAGCATGACCGGTCCCCCAAGGCTTATGTCTATCATCAGGGCAGGAAAAATTATCTGGAAGATCATGTAAGTCTTGGTATACAGTCTCAATATCAACCTTATCCGCGTATTTATTCGTTATTTTTTCTTTGAACTGATCTTTAAAGTCTTCTCTGATAATAAACACGGCTTTATTAAACCCAGCCTTAATCGCATCATAGACTGAATAGTCAATTATCGTTTCGCCATTCGGACCAACCTCATCTAGCTGTTTTAGCCCGCCATACCTTGAACCCATACCTGCGGCCATTACCAGTAACGTAATATTATTCATTAATTATTATCCTTTTACATTTATTTTTGTACCATTAGAAGAGTAAATAATATACGCCTTCCCGCCAGCTTTCTCGATTGCTTCTTTTACTTCTTCAGGGTTTTTTGGGCAATATGCAAACATACAACCACCTCCACCTGATCCATTAATTTTTCCACCATATGCGCCTGCTTCTATAGCATATTTTAACATTAACTCAATTTTAGGAGTACTTACTTTTAAAACATCTCTTAAAACAAAATGATGGTCATTTAATAACCCTCCAAATAACTTTTCATCGAATTGAGGTTTATTTAATTCTGCCACTGCTTGAATCAAAAGTTCTCTATTTTTAATTGTCCCACAAATTAATTTTTGTTCATCTTCATTAAAATCATATGCATCTATCTGATTCAAAGAAATATTATGAAAATTAATATCAGAATTGAATTTTTTCATTTTTTTTAATATAGATAGTCGATTATCTCTACATCTAGACAAAATCCCGATTGTGTCTTTTTGTTCCATTGAATCACCTAACACAAATGCACCTAAATCTTTAGCTAAGTGTTCAACAACTACCTTTGGGTTTGACTCTAAATATATTAATCCTCCCAATGCGGTTGAATACTGGTCCATCATTCCGCCTGGTGAATTAAACTCATTAACCTCGGCATCGTAAGCGAGTTCAGCTATTTTATTTTTATCAAGAGTCCTAGGATTATCAGCCATCTGACTTAAATAATGAATCCAGCTCACTAGTATTGAAGAAGAGCTGCTGGTGCCGGCCTTGATAGGGATGTTGCTTCTTATCTCGCACTCAAAACCTTTAGAGAACCTGAACCCAAACCTCTTACATATATTCAAACCACTTTTTAGGTAATCCCTTGATGACTCGTAATCAATATTATTTAAGTTAAATTTTTCTGTTTCACCAATATCTGGCTTATGTATTATAACCAGAGAATCATTTCTATAGTCACCGCTTATTTTTGATTGCAAAGAGATGGCCATGGCTAATACAGGAAGACCAAGATAGTCCTGATGCTCCCCAAAAAGGCATACTCTACCTGGCGTGCTTATTTCCATAATCTGAAAATTCCGAAAGCTGAAAAAACTCCAATAAAAAATAAAATCATTCCCGGTAATAATTTAGAATAGATTATGTTTCCCACACCAAGTAGAACAGAAAAAACCAATATTGTCCCGAGGAACATTAACAAAATACTATTCGGAAATGACCATTTATTATCACTATCTGAATCAGAATATTGTGCCCACCCGGGACCTCCTGGATTAATTCTTTTTACAAATTTTTCAAGAGTTTCTCTATTTTCTGTAGGTCCAAAAAAAGTAGTAGATATCCAAACCAGTGTCGTTACAAATGCACCGGCCACTATTTTCTCCCAACCGAGCATGCTTTCATTAAAAAAATTAAGATAACTTGCTATGATAAGGGAGCTAACCATAGCAATTATCTCAGTGAAAGCACTTATACGCCACCAAAACCACCTTAATATATAGATCAGACCAGTTCCCGAACCAAGTAACAATAATAATGAAAATGCTTGCTCAGCATTTGTAAGAACAAGCCCCGTTACTGCTCCAAGCATAATAGAAAAAATTGTAAAAACCCTTCCAACAAAAACCAATTTTTTCTCTGTTGCATCAGGGTCTATAAATCTATGGTAAAAATCATTCACCAGATAACTTGCTCCAAGATTTACTTGGGTTGACATCGTGCTCATAAACGCAGCTATGAGCGAAGCTGCAACCAAACCTAATAATCCAGATGGTAACAGAGTTAGCATTGCTGGATAAGCAATATCGTGACCAATTTTGTTTTCAGATATTTCAGGAAACTTATATCTAATATCACTCAGCTCTGGGAAAATAATTAAAGATGAAAGTGCAATTAGTATCCAAGGCCATGGTCTTATGGCATAGTGAGCTATATTAAATAGAAGCGATGCGCCGATAGCATTGGCTTCATCTTTTGCTGATAACATTCTCTGTGCAATATACCCGCCGCCGCCAGGCTCCGAACCAGGATAATAGCTAGCCCACCACTGCACAGCAAGAGGTATAAATAATACAGGAACCCATATGTCAGGATTGGAAAAATCAGGCAACATTGATATTTTGTCTGCCACTTTCGGGTGCTGAATGAGATTTTTGATTCCACCTATTTTTTCAAGATTTAGAATATAAATACAGCCCCATACTGAACCAATCATTGCTAAAATAAATTGAAAAAAATCAGTAATAATTATGGCTCTAAGGCCTCCAAGGGTACTATATAATAGTGTTATTGAACAGGCAATAGAAAGAGTTATCCATCCAGGCCATCCCAGTATTATTTCACCAAACTTAATCGCAGCAAGGCTGACAGAGCCCATGACCAAAACATTAAAAATAAGGCCCAAATAAATTGCTCTAAACCCACGAAGAAAAGCAGCAGGTTTCCCTCCATACCTTATCTCATAGAATTCGACATCAGTTAACACCCCAGATCGATGCCATAGCTTAGCATAAACAAATACAGTTAGCATACCTGTTAAAAGAAAAGACCACCAGACCCAGTTCCCACTTACACCTTTCTGACGTACCAGATCTGTTACAAGGTTAGGGGTATCTGTTGAAAACGTTGTAGCTACCATAGAAAAACCAAGCAACCACCACGGCATCTCACCACCAGCAAGGAAAAATGATCGTGCATCTTTACCTGCTTTTTTTGCTCCCAGTATTCCTATAATAAGTGAGAATAAAAAATAAAAACCAATGACCGCCCAATCGAGCTGGGATAGATTCACTGATTAATACTCTTGGTTTAAACCGAAAATTGGTTTATTAGTTTGCCACTTACCCCGCGTAAAATCCGGAAATTTTACTGGAGCACTTCCCAACCGTATTGATTTTTCGGATAATGGACTAATCACACTCATGCTTGCCGCATCATAAACATCAAGAGGAGGCCTTAAGCCTTTTTTTAATGGCTCGACAAATGCATTTAAAATAAAAAAGTCCATGCCTCCATGCCCAGAGCCCGCAGCTTGTTTCTCAAACCTGCGCCATAGTGGATGATCGTATTTTCTTAGGTATTCTTCATCAGACTCCCAACGATGTTCATCTTTGCTTATGCCCTGTATATAGATTGAATTATTATCTATCATCCAAATCCCCTCTGTTCCCTGGACTCGAAAATTCAAACTGTATGGTCTTGGAGAGCTCGTGTCATGGCTTAGGACAATGGTCTGACCGTTTTCACATTTGATAACAGTTGTAACTACATCTCCTAATTTAAATTTTATTTTTGCATTTGGATGAGTTTTTCCCCCCTGATCAATGATGTGCTTGTTTAAACCTCGGGGTTGCGTTGCTGTTGATGTTAAATGCACAAAGCGATTCCCTCTATTAATATCTAACATAGTATTTAAAGGGCCAATGCCATGAGTAGGATATAGATCTCCGTTCCTCTCTACTGAGTGCTGTGTTCGCCATTTTGACTCGCTATATCCTTTTTCATTGAACTCTAACCCTCCTCCATATGGTTGCTTCCCATTATTAAATTTTACATCTCGTAAATCATGTTGATATCCACCTTGACAATGGAGAAGTTCTCCAAATACTCCCTTCCGAACCATATTGAGAATAGCCATCACATCTCTACGGTAGCAAACATTTTCCATCAGCATACAATGTCTATTAACCCGCTCACTGGTATTAACAAGATCCCAAAGATCAGAAACGGTCAAAGCAGCTGGGCACTCTGTGCCTACGTGTTTACCCTCTTGCATCGCAGCGATTGCCATAGGATGATGCCACTCCCATGGAGTAGCAATATAAACAGCATCAAGATCATCTCTTTTCACAAGATTCAAAAAATCATGATCCCCGTTTTTATATACATCAGGAGGATTGCCCTGGCCTTTCTTTATAATATTGAGAGTTTTGTTAATCATCTCAGAGTCAATATCACAGATCGCTCTAATATCAACATCATTTCTTAATAGTGATAAATGGGTCATCCACTGACCACGAAGACCAGTGCCTATAACGCCCAATCTTAGTTTCTTTTTTTCTTTGGTTGCACCAACAGTTTTTGAAGTAAATAGTGCAGCAGATGCCCCAACTAAAGCAGAGGATTTAATAAAACTCCTTCGGTTTAATTTTTTTGCCATAATAACCTATCTCAGAAAGAAGCCCTGGCCTTTTTCATCTAGCGGGTCAATCCAGAAAGTATTTTTACCTATAATATTTGCAGTTCCTACAACCTGGGGGATTACAGCATTTTTGTCACCGATCTTTGTTTCTTCAATAACGCTTACGTCAAACGTTGATCCAATGATACTCTCAATCGTAATTGTTTCATCTAGACTAATTTCATCCCTAGCATAATGAACGGCTGCTCTAGCGCTTACACCAGTACCAGTTGGACTTCTATCAATCTCTCCATTTGCAAAAATACAAATATTCCTACTATGATTATTTTCATTTTTTGGTTTAAAAGTAAATATAGTGCCATATAAAAAATTCATTTCAGGCTCATTTGGGTGTATGATTTTCACCTGATTATTTATAGAGTTTTTTATCAACATTCCAACTTTAATTACCATATTAATATTATTAGGATCAAGCTGTATATAATCTGCATTTACTATTGCGTAGTATGCCCCACCAAAAGCTAGATCAAACTTTATTTTACCATATTCAGAGATCTCTGTTTCCCCATCTAATATTTCTACGAAAGATGGCACATTAATAAATCTTATAGATACAACCTTGGAATTTTCAACCTTAGCAAATGCAGTAATAGTCCCTGAAGGAACGTCCATTTTAATCATCGTCTCAGGCTCATTTATTTTAACAAGCCCTGTCTCAACAAAAATTTTTGTGATTGCTATCACTGCGTGCCCACACCCGGTAGAGTAACCATCATTATGCATGAAAATAACACCAAAGTCCGCTTCGCTTGTTTCAGGGGGTGTAATTATCGCACCATACATATCTGCATGCCCCCGAGGTTCGAGCATTAAGGCTTTTCGAATAAAGTCAAAATTTTCTTTTGCATTGTGACGCTTTTCTAAGATTGTATTACCAGATAATGAAGGATACCCATCAATAATAACCCTGAGAGGCTCACCACCAGTATGCGCGTCAATCGTTTTGATTTCTAACCATTCAGCTGGAGGTTCCCATTTTAATACACTGGAAATATTTTTCATCATAATTTGATTATAATCTTATGATGACAACCAAGAGAGAAATAAATAGATCGTAGCGGTTGCACCAACAATAGCTACAGATACTTCTTTTGCTTTTACCCAAGGGGTCATATCCACTGGTGCAGTATCGCGCCTATCGCTTTTTTTAATTTCTTCTTCAGTCTTTGGCTTTAAATATCCAATCAAGAGCATTACCATTATGGACCAGGTGAAACTAATAAAATACATATGAAGCCAATGCAAATTTTCTATCGGGAAAAAAACGAAATAAGCATATGATATAAAACCTACTGCCATACCGATTTTTGCACCAATGGCAGGTATGTGTTTTGTTAGAATTCCTAATAAGAATATTGCAATAATCGGCACGCTGTATATGCCATTGACCTTTTGAAGATATTGAAATATTGAATCAAGCTGCGAAAGTAGCGGGGCAATAATTATAGATGCTAGAGCCAGCGCAATTCCAAATTTCCTACCTGTTGAAACCACCTCTTTATCAGAAGCATTTGTATTGATATATCCCTTATAAAATTGTAATGAGAACAAGGTTGATGCGCTGTTTAGAGCACTGTTAAATGAACTCAGAATTGATCCCATTAAAACAGCAGCAAATAAACCTAATGACCAATCAGGAAGTACATGTCTAACTACCGCACCATATACCTGATCTTGTTTATCAATAATAAGATCTGGCATATGTAAAGCAATAATACCAGGGAGGCAGAGCATTATAGGTCCTACTAACTTCATTGCCGATGCAAAAAGAACACCTTTTTGACCCTCAGCTAGACTTTTTGCGGCCATTGCTCTTTGGACAATAACTTGATTTGTAGACCAATAAAAAATCTGGATAAACATCATCCCAGTTAGTAACGTAGGCCAGGGAACAGTTACAGGCTTCCCTTCAAAGTTTTTTTGAGTTAGGACCCTTAAATATTCTGGGTTATCATTGCCCAATATTGAAATTCCAGTAAAAAGTGAACCCTCTCCTAAAGATATCAATGCTAATATTGGTATAGCCAAGCCTCCAACTAATAGTCCTACCCCGTTCAAGGTGTCACTGACAGCAACAGACTTGAGTCCTCCAAAAATTGCATATGAACTACCTAATACACCAATTGCTGCGACTACTACCCATATAGAAATATCAAGATCAAACATTGTAATTAAAGCAAGTGACCCTGTATAAAGAACAACAGGCAATAAAACCGTTACATATCCAAATAAAAATAACCCTGAGACCATGCTCCGGGTCATCTTATCAAATCTCTTTTCTAAAAATGCTGGGGTGGTAGTAAAACCACTGGCAAGATATGTTGGTAAAAATAAAAGAGCCGTAGCAATCATAGCAAAGGCCGCTAATGCTTCCCACGCTATACCCACCAAAGCCTTATCGCCAAAGACGTCGCCATTTAATCCAACTAATTGCTCGGTAGAAAGGTTCGTAAGTAATAATGAGCCAGCGACTATGGGCCATGCAAGAGCGCGGCCTCCAGTAAAATACTCTTCCGTCTCACTATCTGACTTTTTCATATTAGAGACAATCATATATGTGAAAACCGCCACAGATGCTGTTGCTATAATAAATGTAATAATTGAGATAGTATTCATATAGATTCCCTGATTTTATTATTCTATATTAATTCTTGATAATTCTTCTAATGTGTTTTCTTTGTTAAATGGCATTAGAGCATATTCAAGGTTATATATTGTAGTGTCCATTGGCAAAGTGTATTTATCATGAGGTCTTGCCCCCCAGCTATTGTCACCACCAACACCCATCTGTTTATAATCAATAAGCCAGTCTATCTGTTCGCCAGACACAATATCAATCTTTCCATGACGCTGACTGTTTTTTATATAGTCTAATGTTTCATAAGAGTACTGGTGAACGCTACCATCAAAACTTGGGAGCCCTTTTGCCATTAGCCCCACTGCACCGTTAGATAGAGCCATCCACCTTACATCTGTCTTGTTTCCAGTTTCTTGTGGCCGGACATAGGGGAATGTTTGTTCCCATACTTTCCCAGAATATCTTCCAATTTTTGCAGATGTCTTCCGATCCCAATAGGTTTCATGAGGGCCTCTACCAAACCAGTCAAGTTTCTTAAAGCTCTTTGGGACCGTCATTTTCATTCCAAATCTAGGAAGCTCAGGTAAAATAGCATCAGACGGATAAAGTGTCTGCTTTATTTTTACCATACCATTTCCATAGACGGAGTAGACTATATTAAGTTGTACCTGGGTCTCCTCATGGATATACATAGCATCAATCCGAGCAGTATTATTAATAATTAATGTGTCTAAAGACTGTAATAATAATTCTTCATGAGCGTTCTTCCATATAGCACATCTCTCTGGCATCCCATTCCCTAGATCATTATCAGTTGGTGCTCGCCAAAAAAATGGATGTAATGTGTTTTGTAATAAGGAAATATTTCTATATTCATATCGACTTAGAAAACCACTCTTCCTCTCAAAAGATATATTAAAATCGTCACCCTTTACTAATATTGAGTCATTAAATAATTCCATCGATACCGGTAAAAATTCTGTGGGGTCTATTGGGATAGTGTGACGACTTATAGGCAACCGAAACTGTTCCCAAGCAATCAAATAATTTCTTGGAACCATTTTATCAGAATATTTTGTTTTTACTTCTATAAGAAGAAAATATTCAATGCCGGGTTTTGGAATAATTGAAAACAAATTGAAGGTTAATGATTTAGATTCACCTGGTTCTAATTTTAGAGAATTTAATTCTCCTGAAAGTATAGATTTTCCATCACCACTGATTTTATATGTAAATTTTAAATTATCTAGATTCTTAAAATTATATTTATTCGTGATCTTAATTTTTCCATTAGATAAGTCAATCGCTTCAAATTTGATAGGTTGATATACTTTTTTCGCCTCATTAATGTGTGGATTTGGTGTTCGATCAGCAGATACTAAACCATTTGCACAAAAGTTAGAATCGTTTTCTAAAAATGAACCCTTAAAATCTCCTCCATAGCCCCAATACCCAATACCATTTTCAGTAGACTTATAAATTGTTTGATCTACAAAATCCCAAATAAAACCACCTTGCAATGATTTATAATTATCAATTACATCCCAGTAGTCTTGGAGATTGCCAACGCTATTACCCATTGCGTGAGCATATTCGCATAATATTAATGGTTTATCAGGATTAGTTTTAGCATAGTCCGAGATATATTCAATGCTCTTATACATAGGAAAAGTAATATCTGTATGACTTTTTTCTTTGGCTGGCTCATATACTACAGGTCTAGTAGTGTCTTTGTTTTTAATCCATTTATATAATTTTTTAAAATTATCACCGTCACCTGCCTCATTTCCCATAGACCACATAATAATGCTCGGATGATTCTTATCTCTTTCCACCATTCGCTTACCACGATCTAACCACTGTCCCGCCCATGAACTATCATTTGTGATTTTTTCATAACCTTTATCATGAAACCGCATTCCATGTGCTTCGATATTTGCTTCATCTACAACATATAACCCGTACTCATTGCATAGTTCGTACCAACGTTCTTGATTAGGATAGTGGCTAGAACGAACCGCGTTTATATTATTCTGTTTCATTATTCTAATATCATCGAGCATACTTTTTTCATCTATTATCCTACCTTTTACAGGGTCCCACTCATGCCTATTGACTCCTCTAAGCGTAAGAACTTTTCCATTTATTCTAAGGTTACCGTCTGCTATATCTATAGTCCTAAAACCAACTTGTTGGGTAAAACTTTGAAGTGTTTTACCAAAAGGATCTGAAAGAGTTATCTGTAATTGATAAAGATTCGGCTGCTCAGCATTCCATGTCATTACATTTCTAATATTTTTTTCAAACCAAATAGTTTGAGAACTATCAATTTTTGTTTTATATGTGGTATCATATACGGTCTCTATTTTTGATCCTAATCCAGATAACAAAACTCTAACAACATGTTTACCTGTATTTGTTTCACTACTAATTAGGTTAACACCAAGTTTAAACTTACCGTTATTATATATTGAGTCCAGGCCAGAGTGGACAAAGAAATCTGACACCCTTGTCTTTGGTACTGAATAAATAAAGACATCTCGCTCAATACCACTTAGTCTCCATGTATCTTGACCTTCTAAATAGCTTCCATCAGAATATCTATAGACCTCAACAGATATATTATTTTGTCCATTATGAAGATAGGGTGTAATATTAAAATCCGCAGGGGTTTTTGAGCCTTGACTGTATCCTACTTTTTCACCATTAATCCAACAATAAAAAGCCGATCGTACGCCAGAAAATCGAATAAAAACATCACGGCCTCTCCAATAAGCCGGGTACTGAAAAGATTTACGATAAGAGCCTACCTCATTCCTAATAATAGGAATTTTAGGAGGGTTAGGAGGAAAAGGGTATTCTTCATCTAAGTAAATAGGCTGGGACCAGCCTTGTAATTCCCAGTGACCTGGTACATAAATCTTTTTCCAATTAGACATGTCAAAATCTGGCCGATAAAATTCCTTCGGCCTCTCATTTGGATTTTTTGAAAAATAAAAATTCCACTCTCCATTAAGTGAAATAAAAAATTTAGACTTCTCAGGTTTCCCAATTAAAGCATATCGTTCAGTCTCAAATGGGAAAAAATGAGCAAAAGGTTTTTCACGGTTAATATTATATACTGATTGGTTTTCCCAATCATAAGTGGAAACTTTTTTATTTTTATTAATAAATATTAATCCTCCAACTAAAATTAAAATACAGATTATTGATAGTACCTGCTTGTTCATTATTAATTCTTAAAATTATTTTCTGATAAAACAGATTCAAGGTTTTCAAGTAAATAGTCTGCATTCTTTTTATTAAAAACTAGAGGAGGTTTTATTTTTAATACATTATGATCTGGCCCATCAAAGCTGATAAGAACACCTTTTTGTTTCAATTGATTTACTACTAAATCTGCTTCAATTGAAGCAGGAATCATACCATCATATTTTTTAATCAATTCTATTCCAATAAACAGACCTCTCCCTCTGACATCTCCTATAATATTATGTTTATCTTTCAAAATTCTCAAACCATCTAATAAATAGTTCCCTGTTTCATTAGCATTTTTTTGAAGCTCTTCTTCCTCAATAACATTTAGCACTGTCTGACCAATTTTACATGAAACTGGATTACCACCAAAAGAATTAAAATATTCCATTCCATTATTGAAAGATTCAGCAATATGTTTTTTTGTTATAACAACAGAGAGCGGATGACCATTCCCTATTGACTTCCCAAGGGTTATTATATCGGGTTCTACCTCGCTCATTTCAAAACCCCAGAAATGTGAACCAACTCTACCAAAACCAATTTGTACCTCATCCACTATACATAATCCTCCTGCTTCTTTTACGATTTCAAAAGATTTGCGCATAAAATCCGATGGAATAATAATCTGACCTCCACAACCCATTATTGGCTCAACCATGAAAAAAGCTAATTGTTTCCCTTTTTGTTTTATATTAGAAATCGCCTCTTTTAAAAGACAAAGATAATACTCTCCAGGCTTAGCATTATTTAATCTATGTTCACCTCGAAAAATATCAGGCATAGGTATTACCTGAACAAAATTTGGTTTCCCTCTACCACCAGGACCAGAAAATTTGTATTGACTAATATCTATCAATGATGATGTATGTCCGTGGTATGCTCCAGACAACACGATTGACTCATAGCTGTCATTATACTGACGAGCAATACGAAGTGCTAAATCATTTGACTCGCTACCAGAATTAGTGAAATAACAAACTCCGAGTTCTTCAGGCAATGTTTCCGATAGATTTTGAGCATATTCTAAAATAGAATCGTGTAGATATCTGGTGTTTGTATTTAGCTTTTGATTTTGATCGTTAGCGGCCTCTACGACCTTAGGGTGACAATGACCAACATGAGAAATATTGTTTACTGCATCTAGATATTTCTTGCCGTTGATGTCATATAAATATTGACCACTACCACTAACAATATGCAGTGGCTCATCATAAGAAATACTAAAGGATGGTGCTAAATATTTCTTTCTTCTTTTTATTATATCATTAAGCATATTTAGCCATCTTTTGTGACCAATCAGTTAGGTTTTCTTTATACATTGTATTTAAAAATTTCCAGGCATCTACATTAGAGACCATAAGATATTTATTATTAGGGAACAATTTTCTTCTGTATTCTGCCATTGTCACAGAAATACAAAGCCTGATACAAACTAGATAAATAATTGACTCTAACTCATTATTAGATAAAAAGCTAGTGTCACAATATCCTTTTAATATCTCACCAGCAATTTTCCCCGGATTATCTTTCCCAAGAACGGCATATGCGATAGCTATAGCTGGCTCCGCAGCAGTATAGGTGTGAACCATATCTCCAAAATCAATTATACCATATATTTTATTATCATTATCCACAATTATGTTATGATCATTGCAATCATTATGTATTATTGATTTTCTTAATAACTTATTATTGGGTAATATATTTTTATTATACTGTTTTATAAAATAAGCTATTATTTCTCTCTCTTTTTGACCATTAATTAAAGTATGACGTTTTTCAAGGAAATCAATATTACTAACATCCCAAGGAAATATTCTTTTTGCACTCGGATCAGAAAATATATCTAAAACTTTTTTCAATTCACCGATAAATGTACCTAATTCATAGAAGGATATAGATTTTTGATCAATATCTTTTAATTGCTTTCCTTTTATAAATGTAACCAATCGTAAAAAATATTTTGTGTTATTAATCTCTACTCTGCCCAGTTTTTTGCCATTGGTGGTGTTTATTATCTTTGGCGTAGTGATTAACTCAGAATCGTTTTGCTGAAAATAATCTAAAACATTTGTCTGCAGGTTAATTATGTCTATCGACTCATTCGAATTATAAATTTTTAAAACAAATTCTTCTTTCGATTCAGTATATAAATAAAAATTTTGATCTCGGTCACTATCAAGATATTTTACATCTACACGCAAACCAAATAAATCATATACTATTTTTTTTATTTCTGTTTTTTTGAATGATGGAGGTTGAATAGAAAATATAGTCATAAGAATTATATGTTTAATTTATTTACCTCTTAATAAAAATCATAAAATTAAAGCTCTGATTGATATTTTTTTATTTACGATTGTTAAAAATTATTGATCTTTGTGTAACATAATGAAACAATTTGAAATTATTGCTGAAATCTGGCTGTAATAAAATGATACATTTTATTGTTGCTATGTATTATTTTGTTATTATATTCAGGGTATTCGAGGTAAGTAGCACAATAATGTAATTGTGCTCAAAACATAACATATTTAATAAAGAGCTAGATAACTATGTCTGAGTCATTGCCGCAGCCAATACTTATTGTTGATAGTGATGAGCAATCTATTGACCATATAGCCAGCGGGCTAAAGGACAGTGGCTATCTCGTTATAACTGCTCCTGATGGATATGACGGTTATGTTAGAGCTCGAAACGAAGGGCCAAATACTATCATTGCAAATGATTTACTACCCTACGTAAGTGGTTTCAAGCTTTCGAAATTGATTAAATCTGATGATAGGCATCAAGATACAAAAATAATTATTATGAGTAACTCATCCGGGCCAGCTATTGATAAAATGTTTGCACAAAGCGGCGCAGATAAAATGCTTGAAAAACCTTTCCAACTAAAGGATGTTATTGATCTAATTAAAGAAGAGAAGCCAGAAAAAATAAAAGAGGAGGTAAATAATGATTAAAGATCTATACCCATTTATTCAGGCCTATTCGTTAATCATTGGTCTCGCTGTCGGAAGTTTCTTAAATGTAATTATATATAGATTGCCAAATAATAAATCTATTGTTAAACCAAGGTCAAAGTGCACCGGGTGCGATTCTCAGATTGCATGGTATGATAATATTCCTGTATTTAGCTATATAATACTTCTGGGTAAATGTAGAAACTGCAAAGTGCCAATCAGTATTAGATACCCTCTTATCGAGCTAATATGTGGACTAATGACAGTAATGCTACTGGGCATCTATGGCTTATCATTTGAATTTATCGTTATTGTCTTATTGTGTTACATGTTAATCGCGATTACATTTATCGATATCGATTATTTTATTATACCAAATGGTTTTATCATTTTTGGTTTAGTTATATCTATCATTGCTCATTCATTTAGCCTACTTCCAATATCAATTTTGCAAGGATTCTATGGCATTCTTGCATTTGGAGGTACGCTGTTTATTATGGGGGCTATTGGTAGCTGGGCTTTCAAAAAAGAAGCTCTTGGCTTTGGTGATGTAAAACTAGGGCTAGTGTTAGGTTCTTTTCTAGGCATAGAGCTATCACTTTTAGCGCTTTTTTTAAGTTTTATTTTTGCTGCAATGATGAGCATCATTCTCCTATTGGCAAAGGAAGTTGGTGAGGACCATATGATTCCATTTGGTCCTTCTATCGCAGCAGGTACATTACTAACGATCCTAACAAAAACCGTTGGCGGTGGAAACCATATTATCAACTGGTATTTTACAAATATGTGGACCGGAGAATATCTCTTTTAATGGCTATCACCCGTAAAAAAAATATAGGTCTACTTCTTTTGGAAGCTGGCATTCTTGAGCCTGAACAGTTAGAACAAGCGCTCTTAAAACAATCAAAAGAGCCAAGCAGTGGATATATTGGTGAAGTTTTAATCAGTGCCGGCCTTATAGATGAAAAAACACGTAACCGCTTTCTAAGTCAACAACTACATATACCAACTGTAGAGCTTGGACACTTTGATGTGGATAAGTCTGTTCTTGGTATGATCCCAGAAAGAATTGTAAGAGAGTATAACGTTCTACCTGTTTTTAAACTAAACAATACACTAAGTATAGCAATCGTAGATCCAATTGACTCAGACCCAATAAATGCTGCAAGAAATGCATCCGGACTAAAAGCAGAGCCTTTGATCGTTACCGCAAATGAGCTTCAATCTGCAATTGATATTTACTATGGGATGTCCACCCTAACAACATTCGATGATGAAGATATCAGTATAGAGGATATTGATGATACAAGAATTGTTCAGCTAGTAGATAATATTATTGAAAACAGTGCGAGATATAGAGCGAGTGATATACACATAGAAACTAGGGAGACCGACATAAGAGTTCGATTTAGAATCGATGGTAAGCTAGTTGACTTTCAAACCCTACCTGTTTCCATTGCCACGCCCTTAACCTCCAGAATAAAAATTATGGGTAACATGGATATAGCAGAATCAAGAAGACCTCAGGATGGTAGAATTTTGTTTGACATGAATGACGACCGATTAGATCTGCGTGTTTCAACATACCCAACTCTTTACGGCGAGAAATCTGTACTTAGACTTCTAAATATATCAGATGCAATGCATGACCTTGATGGACTTGGTTTTGAGAAAGATATACTAAATCAGTTCGATGATATGTTAATTGGTGGCGAGGGGATCATACTAGTATCTGGACCAACCGGTAGTGGAAAAACAACTACACTATATTCTACATTAAATAAAATGGATAAGCCTGATGTGAATATTGTAACGATTGAAGATCCGATTGAGTTTGACCTTGACAATATAAACCAGGCCCAGGTTAACAGAAGGTCAGGCGTTACTTTCGCATCTGCTTTAAGAGCTATTCTTAGACAAGACCCTGATATTATCATGGTTGGAGAGGTTCGAGATGAAGAAACCGTGGAACTAGCAATTAGAGCTGCACTTACTGGGCACCTTGTATTCAGCACTATACACACAAACGACTCTGCCGCTGGATTTACAAGACTTTTAAACTGGGGCATGGAACCCTTTCTTATTACTTCAACGGTTAAAGGAATTTTAGCACAGAGACTTGTTAGAAAGCTGTGCAAGGAATGCCGAGAAAAACATATGGTTGATCCCTCAGAGTTAACAAGGTTTGGCCTAGAGGTAGATGAGGCAATGCAGTTCTACCGTGCTGTCGGATGTCTATCATGCAGAAATACAGGATATCAAGGTAGAATAGGACTCTTTGAATTGATAAGAATGAACAATGCCATAGCAGACCTTGTAATGGCCCAACAACCTGGTCATGTCATTCGCGAAAAAGCGATTGAATCTGGGATGTTTTCGTTAATCCATGATGGTCTTATAAAAGCACAACGCGGTGACACATCTCTGCAAGAAATATTAGAGACACTTGGAACAGAGAACGCGTAGTATGGATACTATATTATACGTAGGTGATTCATATGATATAAAACAAATCATTAACGAGTCTGACAAAAAAATAGATTCCGTACAGAATGGTATGATTGCTCTCAATGCTCTTTCAGATAGCGCAAATAAATTTAGTGCAGTTATTATTGAGGATCAGCTGCCGCTAATGGACCCAAGCAATCTGATTAAACAGTTAGAACATTACAGCAAGACACCAATCATTGCTGTAGTTCGCTCTGATAAAAGAAGAACTGAAATACTTACCGATTTTGAGAATGGTCTATCTGGGTGGTTTGAACCAAAAGGGTCTTCCGTAGAACATTTTAATGAACTTCTCAATAGCTGCAGCACTTTTATTGGCTTTAGCAGGGCGCTAGGCAAAAACCATAGGCTCCAGTTAAATTCACATGGACTAGGAACAATCCTCGGCGTATCTGACTCAATGCAAAAAATTTATACATTGCTCCTACAAATACAAGAAAAGGATGTCATAACCATTTTATATGGAGAAAGCGGCACCGGTAAAAATTTAACAGCGAAGTTCATGCACGATACTAGCAAACGAAATAAAAACCCACTTATATCAGTTAACTGCCCAGCTATCCCATCCGAGCTATTAGAAAGTGAGCTTTTTGGTCATGAGAAGGGCTCTTTCACTGGAGCAGATGAAAGAAAAGATGGAAAATTCTTAATCGCAAATGGAGGAACAATATTCCTAGATGAGATAGGAGATATGAGCTCCTCACTTCAAGCAAAAATACTAAGAGTATTAGAAAGCGGTGAGATCGAAAGAGTCGGTGGTGCTGAAACACATGTCGTAGATGTACGAGTGATTTCAGCAACAAATCAGGATCTTAATACAAAAATAAAAGATGGAACATTCAGAGAAGATTTATTTCACCGTATAAATGTTTTCCCGGTGACCTTACCACCTCTTCGAGAGAGAAAGGTTGATATTCCTCTTTTGACATATGCGATTTTTAAAACATTAAAGAAAAAGCACAACCTGAGCGTATCATACATCGGCCCAAAAGCAATTGACCGCTTAATTGATTACTCATGGCCAGGAAACGTAAGAGAGCTTGAAAACACACTAGAAAGAGCACTGCTGATATGCAATAATAATTACCTTACTGAAGAAGATCTCGGATCAGTATTAGATGAAAAAGAGACTGTGATTGAGGATTCTATAAAACGAGAGGAAAAGGAAGCAATCCAAGAAACTTCAGATAATGAGACTGAAGTCCCGGGAGCAGTAGAGACTCCGATATTAGAGACAACAAAAGTTGCGACACTTAAAGAAATAGAAATGGAAGCAATAAAATCCAGTATTGAAAGAAATAAGTGGAACATGACGACAACCTCTGAAGAGCTTGGAATTAGTCGCATGACCCTTTACAGAAAGCTAGAGCAGTATGGCCTCCGGGGCAAAGAGTAGCAACACTGTAGAAATATTTTCCTACATTGCCAGAGATAAAAATGCTGGTGTTGTAAAAGGCGAGATCAAAGCCCTTGAAGAGAGAGTCGTTCAAGACCAGCTAAAAAAAATGGGTCTTGACCCAATCTCAATAAGCATAAAAAAAGTATCTGTCTTTGAAAAGTTAGATGTAAATGTTTTTGATAGTGTCCCTCCTGATGCTATATATAATTTTTCGAGGCAGCTTTCGGTCATGCTAAAAGCAGGTGTACCACTGATTGACGCTCTGGAGTCAATGCTATCAAAAACTATTAACCCTCTGTTAAATAAAACAATTGAAAAAATTATTGAAGATATCTCCGCTGGATCTACTCTATCTGGCGCTCTTGAAAAGCACCCAAAAGTATTTGACACGATGTATATCAATATTATTAGAGCAGGAGAAAGCTCAGGCGTATTAGAGACTGTTTTGTTTAAACTAGCTGATTTCATTAGCTATGATCTGCAGCTCAGAAATGGAATTAAACAAGCAATACGATACCCTATGATTGTAATAGGAATAACTATCACTGTTGGTTTTTATGCTGTCGCATTTATCTTGCCAAGGTTTTCCGTATTGTTTTCACAAACAGGTATCGAACTACCACTTCCAACAAAAATTTTACTTGGTATAGATAATTTCTTACAAAGTTACTCCGGATTTCTACTAGCCGGAATTGCTATATTAGTTGTCGCCTTTCTTCAATTAAAACGAACCAAGAAAGGAGCAATTGCCTGGGATCGATTTAAAATAAATGCTCCTGTTTTTGGGAAAATTTTTAAGAATATGGCCATATCAAGGTTTTGTCACGTATTAGAAACACTAAATCGGACCGGTGTGCCCATATTAGAATCTCTAACAATATCCTCAAGAAGTACAGGAAATAGCTATGTACGTCATAAACTAGCTAACACCAAATCAGACGTTGGACTGGGTCACAAAATCGCAATGTCTCTTGACAAATATGGGGGAGACATATTTGAAGCGCAGATGATAAAAATGATTCAAGTTGGTGAGGAAGCAGCATCCCTTGACGATATGCTCGCTGAGATTGCGGTGATGGTGGACAATGAGACCCAAACAAGGGTCCGTACTCTCACCTCAACACTCGAACCAATTATTACTGTCATTATGGGGGCAATGATACTTGTATTGGCATTGTCTATATTTTTACCAATATGGGATATGTATGAGTCACTGGCCAATAACTAATATTGACCAAAAAAAATTTGTAAATTAATTATAATATATCTGAACAAGATTTGTGTTAAATTGGTTTTTAATTGAAATAAATAATTATTAAAAGGATTAAGTATGTCAATCTGGGTAATTAGAGGCGGAAAATTTGGTGAATATGAAAATCGCTTTATTCAAGAGAGCAAGGTCTATCTAACCAGGGATGGTTTTAAGACTGATCTAAATAAAATAGCAGAGCAGACTGAGCTGAGAACAGTGCTAGATGATTTTTACCCAACACTGCCCTCCTCAAAACTAGCTAGCTGGTCTGATCAGATCTGGTCTTTTGCTCATGATATCCAGCAAAAGGACTGGATCATAGTTCCCAGTAAACTAAGTCCAGTTATTCATGTTGGAGAAATATTAGGAGGATATAATTATGAGAAGCAGGGCACAGACCCTTACTATCACTCCAGAGAGATAAAGTGGATCGAGAAAGATATACCTAGAGGGTATTTCCCCACAGATATCTTATATCAATTAGGAGGATTTAAAGATGTCTTCAATGCTGATGGTGTAGAGAAAGTTTTCCACACAATGGCCGACAATGAATGGGCCGCAACAAAAGACGATGAAACAAGCTACGAGCAGATGAACGAACTTATCGCTCTTTTACAGGAGATATCAAGAGACCAGATAGCACAACTTATTCGAGAAAAATTTAAAGGCCACAGACTAGCAAAACTGGTTAAAGCATTAATGGAAGCAAAAGGCTATACCACACACATGGGCTCATCTGATGAAGCTGGATCAGATTTGGATATTCTTGCTGCTCGTGGAGGAATGGGGTTTGACGATGATGCAAGAATATGCATACAGGTTAAGGCCGATGATATCCCAGTAGCCACACTAGACAAATTCTTAGGTACAATGAACGACGTAGGCGCAAACTACGGTCTATTGGTCTCATGGGGTGGCTTTAAGAGTAATGTAGAGCAAGAAAGGTCTAACGAATTTTTCAAGGTTCGCCTGTGGAACCAAAATGACCTTATAGATGAGGTATTATCTCACTATGAAGAGCTTGATAACTATATCAAGGGTGAAATTCCTTTGAAATCATTTTGGACAATTGCATCTGATCTTGATTGAAAATTTGAAATTGATTGTATCATAGTGATACATTTTGTCAATAAATAGTGTTACAATTTTATATGGAGATAAAAATAAAATTATACTAATAATATATTTTTAGAGGATAAAATTATTTTTTAATAAAAAACATCTAATCTGGCACAGATATTGCTATATATAAAACACGCGTAACAATTAACTATTAGGAAACAGTCTTATGAATACTTTGAAAAACATAAAAAGAAAATTTAAAAGCATCAGCGGAAACTCTCTCGCAGAGTTCGCTGTTACTACTGCGATGATGGCAACACTCGCCACAACAGCCGCACCAAGATTCTCAGGGATTGGTGAAGGAGCAAAGGAGAAAAAAACCCTTTCTGAAATTGATAAGATCGTTATTGCATCTTCAAACTTTTTCAACAATAAGGTAACCACCGAAGGACGTGGAAGATTCCCTGGGCAAGAGAAGTACGATGTCCAAATTGGTGGATACGCTAGTGAGATACAACTGCTAGCCGTTATAGGTGGTGATGCAGCAGATGAAACTTCCTTCAATGGTTTTGATAATGCAGAAGGTGCTAACTGGAGGTCAATCTTCGGTACCAATGATGCAAGCGCAGGTATATCTGATGGAAGCAATGTAATAAACGATGATGGTTCACTTGTTGGTCACGATGAGTTTTTAGCTGAGTTTGCTAACAATGCTATTAAGAGCCCCTATCAGGATGGTCACTATATATATATAGTGCTTCCTGGAGGCGTAGACTATGTTGACCCCGATGGTGACGGGACATATGTAAAGGTTGACTGTAATGATTGTTCACCTATTTTATATGTTGCCGACAATGAAGATCCTTCAAAACTATTTAAAAAGTATCAGCCTTAAGAAAATAATTACCTCCTTCTAGTTACAATAAACATGATAAAGCCTCGATAATATCGGGGCTTTATTGTTTTATATATAAATAGGTCTTGTAACATATTATTACACAAAATACTTGTAACAAAAGGTTACATATTGTAAACAATCTTCTCTTTTAGCTTCTCCCCCTAT
>CAZYDX010000026.1:0-24807 GCA_964646455.1 uncultured bacterium
AATTAGCAAGACACACTCACCTTTTAATTTTTCATTATCTAATAAAATAAGCAAGCTAGATAAAGTTCCCCTTATTGTTTCTTCATGTAGCTTTGTCAATTCCCTGGATATGACCGCAGGGCGATCCCCGATTATTTCAAGTAATTGTTTAATAGTTCTCTTTAACCTCAATGGATTCTCATAGATAATAACCGTAGCATTTTCACCTATAAGGCTTTCCATCCTTTTCAACCTTCCTTTTTTGGGCGGTAAAAAACCTTCAAAAATAAATCTATCGGTTGGTAGTCCAGAGCTTACAATGGAAGCTAATAATGCTGATGGCCCAGGAATTGATTCAATTTTAGAGCCTAAACTTATTGCCTCACGAACCAATTTATATGCCGGGTCAGATATTGCTGGAGTTCCTGCATCTGTAATAACGGCAACATGCTTACCACTCATTAATATTTCTTTTATTTTGTGAATTTTTTGATACTTGTTGTGCTCAAAATAGCTAATCATTTTAGTTTTAATATTGTAGTTAGATAATAAAATTCTGGATCTTCGCGTATCTTCTGCCGCTATAATATCCACAGTATTTAATATTTCTACAGCTCTATATGTAATATCTGATAGATTACCTATTGGAGTAGAAACTATATAGATATTTCCTAGACTAGTTATCAATTTTTATTTTATTCAAAGATTTTCTTATTGCACTGATTCCTATATCGATCTCTTCTATTTTAATATTAAGATGGGGTCTAAATCTGATTGACCTCTCGCCAGAGCCCAGAACGATAACCTTATTTTCCATTAACACTGAGGCTAAATCATCTCTAACGCTTGAGTTAGGTAAATCAAATGCACAGAATAAACCCTTACCTCTTGAATTTGATACCAGCTCAGGATAATCATTTTGAAGTATCAGCAGCTTTTCAAGAAGATAGTTACCGCTTTCACTAGCTCTATTTACAAAATTTTCTTTCTCAATAATCTCAAGGTAAATAGTAAACCTGACCATGTCAACCAGATTGCCACCCCATGTTGAGTTTATTCTGCTTGATTCATGGAATACATTATTCTCAACGTCATCGATCCGACCGCCAACAAAAATACCACAACACTGAGTTTTTTTACCAAAGCTAATAATATCTGGTCTAGCTTCTTCAGGAAAGTGTTGATGAGCCCACATTTTGCCAGTAATACCAGCACCAGACTGAACCTCATCATATATTAGTAGAATATCATTTTCCAGACATAACTCTTTTAAGTTGATTAAAAATTCTGACCTAAAATGATTATCTCCACCCTCACCTTGTATTGGCTCAATAATCATGCACGCTATGTCGTTCGGATTTTCTATTATCGCTTTTTTAATTTCCTCTATCGAAGTCTTTTCCCTTTTTATCACATCTTTAATATTTTTTTCATCTAGTGGAAAATTAATTTGCGGTGTTGATACTCGAGGCCAATTAAACTTAGGGTAATATTTTACTTTTCTTGGGTCAGGAGAATCCGTTAACGAAAGTGTATACCCAGACCTACCATGAAAACATTTTTCGAAGTGTAAAACCTGAGCGCCAACCTCACCATTACCTTTTTCAATATTCTTCCTTACTTTCCAATCAAAAGCAGTTTTTAGTGCATTTTCTACTGCCAGTGTTCCACCCGAAACATAGAAGGAGTATGGCAAATAATCAGGCTGTGCAACTCTGCCCATTGTCTCAACAAATTCTGCCATAGCAATAGAATATATATCTGAGTTAGTAGGCTTGTTTATAGCACTGGCCAATAATCTATTCTTATTTTCAATCACATATGGATGGTTATATCCAACTGCTAAAGATGCAAACATAGAAAACAAATCTAGATATTCATCACCGGTGTTTCCATCTACCAGCCAACTCCCATGGCTATTTTCTAAATCAATAACAGGAGACATTCCATCTGCCAGCATATGTCTACCTATAGTATTATGTACGTCAGAAAACTTCATACTAATCTTTGATATTAAACTCAATACCCTGAGCCAGAGGAAGATCCGATCCCCAGTTTATGGTATTGGTCTGTCTTCGCATGTATTGCTTCCAAGAGTCTGATCCAGATTCTCGCCCGCCACCGGTCTCTTTTTCACCACCAAACGCACCACCTATCTCAGCTCCTGATGTGCCGATATTTATATTTGCAATACCACAGTCACTCCCGATCGATGATAAAAAAGTTTCAGCACTTTTTATGTCTTGAGTAAACATTGCCGATGATAAACCCTGAGGAACATCATTATGCATTCTAATTGCATCAGATAGATCTTTATATTTAATTACATATAAAATAGGTGTAAAAGTCTCTTCCTGAACAATATCCCATTGATTTTCAGCCTCAATGATAACCGGCTCAACAAAAGTACCCTCTTGATTGATTTCATCACCACCATAATGAACCTTACCCCCTAAGTTTTTTGCACGCTCTATAGCAGCAAAATGATCGTCTACAGCATTTTTATTTACTAGCGGACCCATTAACGTACCCTCCAATAAAGGGTCACCTATATTAACCTGTTTATAAGCAGATTTAATTCTAACTAAGAGACTATCAAAAATATTATCTTGCACTAAAATTCTACGAGTACTGGTGCACCGCTGTCCGGCTGTACCAACAGCTCCAAAAACTATTGCAGGAACAACCATATCCATATCTGCTGTTTCATCTACAATAATACAATTATTACCACCTAACTCTAGAATTGTTTTCCCGAATCTTGATGACACTACCTCATTGACATGTTTTCCCAGGGTGGTTGAACCCGTAAAAGATATCATAGGTACCTGTTTATCCTGAATAAGAGTCTCACCAATGCTGGATCCCCCTCCAATAGTTAAGCTAAAAATCCCAGGGACATCATTTGCGTTTAATACTTCGTTACAAATGTGCTGAACCGCTATAGCACAAAGCGGAGTCTGGGAAGATGGTTTCCATATAGTTGTATTCCCACATATTGCAGCGATAAATGCATTCCAGCTCCATACTGCTACAGGAAAGTTAAACGCACTTATTACACCAACCGGCCCAATTGGATGCCACTGTTCATACATTCTATGCTGAGGCCTCTCAGAGTGCATCGTTTTTCCATACAACATTCTTGACTGCCCAACCGCAAAATCTGCAATATCAATCATCTCCTGTACCTCGCCGACACCCTCTTGTTTAATCTTGCCCATTTCAAGTGAAACCAAACTACCTAGTTGATCTTTATAATCTCTTAAAGCATTGCCCATCTCTCTAACCAACTGTCCACGAATAGGTGCTGGTACTTTGCGCCACTCTTCAAACGCCTCTAATGATTTTTTTATTATAACATCATAATCATCAACATTCGCCTCATAGACAGAAGCTATAAGCTCACCATTCGAAGGGTTATAAGATTGAATAACTTTGGTATCACTATTTTCTATCCACCCACCTGGACCAGAACATGATCCAAAATTACTTTCATTTATTTTTAAACTATTTAATAAATCATTCATAATAAATTTACCTTAATTATAGCGAGGCCACTACCTTGCTCACCGCATCAGATAATTGATCTATTTGATTACTGGATATAGTGAGAGCTGGAGCTAGCCTAACGGTTGTATGATGTGTCTCTTTAGCATAGACACCATGATCTAGCAGACCTACAGAAACCTTGTGACCATCTAATTTTTTTTCATCGAACATTTCAAATGCTGTCAATAATCCCTTGCCTCTTACTTCCATAATTTTGTCAGGATATTGTTCTTTAATTTGGTTAAGATTTCTCATCAATTGATTGCCTCGAATATTTGCATTTTCAGCTAATTTAGCATCAACCATTACCTTAATAGCAAAGGTGCCAACAACCGATGCAAGTGGATACCCACCAAATGTTGAACCTTCAGAACCTGGAGTCAGTAGACCTAGTACATCATCCCTGCCTGCAACAAATGAAACCGGAAGAACACCACCTCCTGCAGCCTTACCACAGCCCATTACATCAGGCTTAACACCAAATAATTGATGAGCAAAATTCTTACCTGTTCGACCAAAACCAGTCTGGACCTCATCCATTGAAAGAAGAATATTATGCTTTTTACAAAGACTTGATACTTTTTGAAAATAATCATCATCCGGAACAATAACACCAGCCTCACCCTGAATTGGTTCAACCATGAAGGCTGCTATATATTCTCCCTTTTCATTAAACAATTTTTCTAAAGCATCCACATCATTATACGGGACTAGCTCAATGCCAGGTACAAATGGGCCAAAATTTTCCTTTGAGTCTGGGTCATCAGAGAAAGAGACAGCCGCTAGGGATCTCCCATGAAAGTTCCCCTTTGCTCCAACAATTATAGCTTTACCATTTGGAATCCCCTTTATCTCATAACCCCATCTTCTACATATCTTGAACGATAATTCCCAAGACTCTACACCTGCAACTTTAGGAATCACTCTATCCATCTTTGTAATAGCAGTTGCAGATAATAAAAAGGCACTCATGTATTTATGCCTTATAGATCTTGGTACAGTTGGCAACTTCTCTTCATCTAAATGCCGAATGACCGCATCAACAATAGTTTTATTTAATTGACCCTGATTCACCGCTGAATAACAACAAAGCCCATCAAGGATTTCAGACTCTATATATTTACTAATATCTTTAGGATCAGGTTTTCTTGCAATTAATGTAGAAGAATCTTTTACTTTTGAGATAACGACATTTTCTAGAGGAGCATAATTCTGACCACCCTTCTCTTTTTCAATAATTTCGTGTTCTAGTGGAGTAAGATCGCCTATGCGGACTCCATTTATACTTAGATCATCACCAAAACCATTAATCAATAAATCTGACATATAATAACCTTAATAATTATATATAAAAATTTTGTTTGATTTAAAATATTATTCTTCTTCAAAAACAGGATCATTTATCTCACCAGTAACATCCCCACCATGGCTTTTATCTTTATAGGCAGCATAACCTAAAAATCCAACCACAGCAAAAAGCATCCAAAAGGTTGCATGGTGATAATGATCGCCGGAATATTTAATTAGATCATTGAATCGACCAATCAATAAAGAAATTCTTCCCATTACAGCAAACCCAAAGGAAGCACCGAAACTTATCATTAAAAAATAAATACCAACCTTAGATGCTTTGCCCAATAATCCTTTATGCTCTTTTGAAAAATAGAAATAAACCAATCCACAGATTGTGCCAACGAGGATTATTATATTATTAACAATTGATGGACCAGATATAGATAAAAGAGGCAATCCAGAATCAAATATATTAACAGCAGTCCCCTTGATTTGGCCAATTACATTTGAGTTTAAATATCCATACGCTCTTAGACCGGCTGCCATACCCACGGTATACGCAATACCCCAGCGAGCAAACCAATTAATACTAGGAATGAGACTTAACAGCATCATAACGCCAAGCGCTAAGGGAATTAAATAGATAAAATGCTGATCATGCCCTTTATCTATTCCACCTTCTGGAAATACTGAGCTAGAAATAAAGCTTAACAAATTATATACAAACGGCGTGGGACTATCTACATTATATACTTTAGCTGGGAATAATCGCCCAAAAAGATTTGGCTGAATCTGCGTCCAAAAGAAAATAGCTGTCCAATATCCAGCCGAGACCCCAACAAATAGGTGTTCCGCAAACTTATAAAACGGATTATCTTTATAAAGATATGAAAATATTCCAAACGTTAAAAATACCGCGACCCATGCTCCAAGTATAGTTGAAAATTCCATAATCTCTATCTAATACTTTTTTGCCCTATTACGTTCAATGAAATAGGCAACATTGCCTAATACTATAAATAAAACTATCACAAGATGTGCCACTGATTGTGCATCCATGCCACTAGTTGCTGAGCCTTTTTGACCAATTAGAGCCTCGTACTCAGCAGCACCAGGCATTCCCGCTAAAACACCAACCATTTGCCCTGCCTGCACATACGGCATTACCTCATTAACCTGAATAGATGTAACGCCAGTAGCCATCGGAACTCCAGTTGGATCTGACGCATATTGGACCCACTCTATCGTACCTGGAAAACCTGCAGATGAACTAAACAAAAAATCAAAATCATTAAAATTTGTTATTCCTTCCATTAAAGGAATATTTTCAATTTTTTCCTGATAAACATCAACCGTATATAATTTCCTAAGATTACTGACAATGCCTTTTACAACCGCTTCATTACCTGGCCTAAATCCTAGAAATACGTAGTCTTGTCCGTATACCTTATTAAATTCATTTTTAGCGACTTGATTAATTGCATCTTGAGCCATAAACTGACCATCAGGCCACAGACAGGTAATAAATACCTTATGATTGTTTTTAAACAAATGTCTCATAATACTAATCGTCATAGGATGATTTTCTGGTCTAGTGCTTGGACTATATTCTACTGAAAGTAGAACCTTGGAACCGGTAGGCAATGACTCTATAGCATTGTAAACATTTTTTGTAGTATCCGTAGGTCTAATAGGAAGACCTACTGGAATGATTAAAGGTACCACCACCACTAATGCTATAATAATGAATATCCAGCGCCTATCAACGCTACCTATTTTTAAAAATGCGTCTTGAATTTTACTCATCAATTATTCACCAATATAGGATCTTTCAATTCCCAAGACATATCTGATTGATGTAGCAAAAATCCCTAAGCCTATACCAATCATAATTGAACGCGCACCAGCGACATTTGGATAATAGTATATCCACTCTTGGATAGCTGGTAAATAAAAAATTCCAGGCTGATCTATCGGCCATCCCATTATAAACCCTGCTATAGTTACAACCGAAACCCCAACCGCAACAAAAACAAATGTAACTGTCATATCCTTTTTCCAGATGTTCACATAAACACCCGCCGAAAGCACAATTAAATACATTATAAACCATGAGGATATCACACTACCAATAGGTACTCTACCCACCATAATAATTATTCCAGATACAAGAAGTAAAGTAGCCTCAAAATTTCTAATTCTAAATGCTCTGTACGAGGCTGATGCAACAAAAAAGGCCAGTAGAGAAAACATTGTGGCAGACATTGGTGAAAACATATAGTCAAACATCCACTTGAAAAGAGTTCCGTCCGTAGTCACATGTGCACCCCATTTTGCAACGGAGTCATCAACTCCTTTTATAAAAAACCCTGCAACTATTGAAAAAACAAAGCCAAATACAGCGACTACACTATATATCCAACCTGGTTTTTGATATAGTATCTTTTGCACCTGAAGCTTAATAAGATTAAGCGCACCCAATATAATGGCAAAGCTCGCTAGAATATCAAACCATTGAGTAGCATCATCATTTACGAATTCTTGTATGTCTGGTTGGTCTATATACCAACCGAGAATTGTTACCCAGCCAACTACAGTAACAATCAATATCGGTATTTGTCTTTTCCAAATCATTTATATACCATCATCTAACGGTTAACAGCTTTATCACATCAAAACCAATTCCAAAATTCTCATACATCGTCATTATAATTGTTGAAAATATAATTACTGCTATTATAGCTACTTTAATCATATCTTGGCCTCTAACACCTCCAATAAGCTCAGGTTTTTTTGACAAATAAGCACTAGCAGCAAAAAACTCTTCCCCGATAAGTGTATAATCGCAAGCAGTAACGAAAAAAGGGATCTGCGCTTGCGATGCTGTACCAGCTATCTGAATAGCACCAATAGAATTTCCGGTTTCTGCAAGAATTAGAGACTCTGCATAAAATTTACCCATATACATACACGCCGCAGGTTTTTCTCGAACCATGATGCCGTTAACACCCGCAGCATAGGCGAACTGATCATCGGTTAGGTAATGCACCATATCTTCGTTAAACATATCTGGCCTACCTTCAAGCATATAGGACTCTCTACAAGCCTCACGCGCTGCTTTCATTACAATAGACCTAGACACAGGAACATTTAAACTCGTCTCATACCTTGCAGTCATTTTTGCCACATGGCCAAGCACAATAACCCCAGCAACAGTCTCCACCTGGTCCATATCCTGTATACCTGGCACATACAAGATCGATCTGCCCATTTCAGTTGATCTACCAACGGCTTCTTCGACCGCTTTCAATCCTGGTATAGGCCTGAGATAAAACTCACCTCCTTGTTTAGCGAATCTTACATTGTAGATCAACGTAGAGCCCATTGTAAACATTGCAACAAGCATAACAATTCTATCTACAAAAAAATAAGGTTTACCAATCATCCAATAAACTAAAAATATAAGTATAATGACCAGATTGGCTAGCCAGAATTGTTTATCCTTCAATGATTCTGTCCTTTATCATATTTTGAACTTAACATCTCAAGACGCTCAATTTCATCTAATAATATAACTAGCGATTGTTTGTTGTTTAACAATTCTGCCGCTCTATAATATCCATCGGCTTTAACAAATCCAGTAATAATAGGACCCATAAATACCATAGCATGTCCCCCTAAAGAAGATATAGGTCTAACCATTTCTAAAAAAAATACGCTTGGAGTGACAAAGCCAGATTTGTGGATTTTATTTGCCAATCTATTAATGAATTCTATATCTTTCTCAGATAAAACTTCTTTCGATTCTATGTTAGAGAAAATAGCCAATCTAATCTGTCTCTACCACTTCAAGATTTGACCTAGGGATCTCAACCTGATTTTGATCTAGCTCAATGATTGCTACTCTGACCATAGTCTCTGACTCCATTTTCCTTAATTCAGGTGGTAGCTCCATTACTTTCCCGATCTTACCAAAATTAGGTGAACGAATTACTCTAACTAGACTGTCAACTATCATTCCATCAGCCTTATCAGATTCATTATTGTCTTCATTATTGTCTTTTACATTAATTGGGATGATTATTTCTGGCCTAATAACCCCAGCACGAATCTGTGTTGCCCCGTTAATAGATGCTAGTTTACCATTGTGCTTATTTAACAGTTCAAATGTCTGTTGTCCCATTTGGATTTTTCCATATCCCTCTGTTACAATCAACGAAGTATTTAAATTTTCTGAACCTGTTATAGCGACACCAAGCGTATAACCCAATACTTCCTCAAGATCATAATAGTTAAATCCACCTACAATAATTCCAGCAACTTCGCATTCTATTGCTTTTTTATATGCATCTAGACTAACAAAGCTTCCACCAATTAAAATTTTCTCTTTGTGTACTTCCGAAATCATTTCTTTTGTTATTTCAGAATCTCTATCATCAACTATTGTTACGATTTCACCTCTGCTTTCGCCGCCTATACCAAAAATACCCTGGATAAAAACACCATTTGTTTTTATAACAACACCCTCATCAGAAATAACATCTTCAATTTTACCTTCAATATAAGCATCCACCTCAACTGGTATCGGTGACTCTCTTAGGACAACCTGACCGGTAACTTCAGAAACTGATTCTATGGTACCATCGACTGGGGATAATGAAGATGATTTAAAAAAACCAAAAAAGCCTTCAGTCTCGGCAATCATATCGTTTTTATTTATTTGATCACCAACTTTTTTTAACATGTATTTTTTTATATCAATCGCATCAATATTTAATTGGTTAGCGATATTTACCATCTGAACATTTCCCGGGAGATTTGTATTTGCCACAATTTCATCCGGTTTGACCTTGTCTCCGATATTTGATTTAACTGTTCCTTTTAAGGGCAGTCGGCGATCTTTTAATATCTTACTATTTTTTAATACTTTTAAACCAGGTGTATATGAATGTGCCATATTATTTCTCTAGACTTGGATATTCGTTAAACGTTTTAGACCACTTATTTAAGTCAGAAATTCTTGTTTTGGGGTCATGGTCTAATGCCAGAGGTCTACCTCTACCATCAAATATAATTCCAACCTCGCCACCGTAAATTTTTGTCTTTATCTGTTCATTAATTCCGCCACCTACATCAACTCCGTTAGCAGGTGAAAGAGTAATATTTACTTCATCATAGTCCGCATTAACAATCAGTATTTCCCCATGGTCAAGGCTAATTTCCTCTTTCTTACCATTGCTAAAATTAAGCTCAGCCTTCAGTATATCATTTTTGCCTTCGACATTTCCAATCGGAGCTATACAGGTGCCTAGTCTAATCAAACAATCTTTTTCAAATACCTCAAGAGCAGCGGAGCGAGCCTGTTTAGAAAGAGCTTCTTTATCGATATTAGCCATAACTCCCAATTGTGGCATCATAAAAATTGAATCTACAGCTAGAGCTGTGATCCCCTCAGGGAGAAAACTATCAATTAGCATTTTTGCAGATTGTTGTCTTCTTGGTGCATGAGATAGTACTCCACCAGAGCCAACAATGAGATCTAGTTCCATCATATTTACCAATGATTTTCCAGAGTCAGACTGCTCAAAAGCATCAGAAATTGTACGTTCTTTCTGAATACCTTTGAGATTTACAGCAAAAGCCTTATGCTGGATAAAAGATAACCTCAATGCTTCACGAGCTATCGCCTGCTCAATAACCAACTCTTCAAGACTTTGCGGAACGGTAGTCGGTCTTATCATTTTGTTTCCAATGCGATTTGTTAGTTCCTTCTCATTAATATCAAATGGTACCCACCTCAATACATTTGGTAGACCTGCCTCCGCTAATACATTGCATATTGAATAACTCATTCCAAGATTCGCACTAACTGTCCGGTTAAACTGTTTTTGAAATACCGAAAAAATATCCGTAGTAGCACCGCCAATATCAACACCGACAACAGAAATATTATCTTTCTGGGCAACCATTTCAATTAAAGATCCTACAGCACCAGGTGTTGGCATAATCGGGGCATCTGTCCAACTCATAAGCTTTTTATAGCCGGGTGCCTGCTGCATAACATGCTCCATAAAAAGATCATGGATTTTATCTCTAGAAGGCTTGAGATTTTCAAGCTCAAGAACAGGTCTTATATTTTCAGTTACATCTAGGTCTGTTAACTCACCAAGAGTTTTTTTTACTTCTTTGGTTGCTTTTTTATTGCCTGCATAGATCACAGGTAATTTATAATTCTGACCTAGCCTTGGCTGAGGGTTTGCCGCGGCTAAAATTTCTGCTAATTCAACGACATGCTTTGTAGTACCACCATCGATGCCACCAGAAAGAAGGATCATGTCTGGCCTGAGCTGTCTTATCCTAGTAATTTTTTCATGTGGCTTTCTTCCATCATTAGAAGCAAGAACATCCATTACAATAGATCCAGCGCCAAGCGCAGCTCGCTCTGCGCTTTCACCTGTCATCGACTTTACTACACCAGCCACCATCATCTGAAGGCCACCTCCCGCTGAGCTCGTTGATATATATATATCTACACCCGTATTATCTATTTGAGGAGTAATTATATTATCACCATCAATTAGTTTACGACCGGATAACTCTTCAACCTCCATAGTCGCATTTAGCACACCTCTAGTAACATCCTCAAATGGCGCCTCAACAGTTGTCGGAGCCTCACCTCTGTAGCTTAAACGATATTCTCCAGCTATATGTTCAATTAGAATGGCTTTGGTCGTAGTACTGCCGCAGTCAGTTGCTAAGATTGAACGTAGTTTCAATTAATTATTCCCGTATTCTTTTTTATAAATATTTATGCAAAAATAAGGAGGTAAATATAAACCATTGGCGAGGAAAATAATAATGAATCAAAACGATCTAAGATTCCACCATGTGCCCTCAAAATGTCTCCAGAATCTTTAACTCCAGCATCCCTTTTTAATAAAGACTCTGCGAAGTCACCAAGTTGGGAAAAAATACCGGCAATAGAACCAATAATGATTCCATCAACTAAAGTATATTTATTTCCTAAAAACCCAAAATGATAGGAAACAAAAAATATTAAAAAAGACGTTATAAATCCAGATATTGAACCAACCCAGCTTTTTTTAGGACTTATCTTCGGCAATATTTTTTTCTTACCCCATTTTGTTCCAAAAAAGAAAGCTGATGTATCACAAAACCAGACCGATAGAAATAAAGTAAGTGTAATATTTGAATTATAAATATGATCTAATTGTCTTACATAAATAATAGTTCCAAGCATTATCGGCACGAATAGAATACCGAGAAATGTTGTTGAGATATTCAACAGTGGCTCTTCCTCATCATTTATAATTTCAATAAAAAAGACACTAATAACTGATAAGCATAATACTCCCATAATTGTAATCTGATGATGAGCATATATACCTGAATAACCGACAGATATGAGAATACTAATTATAAATCCAAATATGCGATTCGGATGAGCTCCCTTCTTTTCGCTAATAGTGTAAAACTCATCAAGCCCAGCAATCATAATCAAAGATGTAACCAGAGCAAATATTGGATTCCCAAGTAAATAGAGTCCAATACCGAAAGGAATGCCAAGAATTAATATTAACTTTCTACCATGTAACTCTTTCATATTCTAATTTACATTAATATAATTATACTTTTTCAGACTAATAGCTCGATTCCTTCTTTTATAATTTCTACAGCTACAGGAGTGTGTCCGATTATTTCTCCATCTATATTTAATTGACCATTTTCATTCGGAATAATTGAAAAAGAATGACACTGTAAATATTCACATGCATCGTGCTCAATATGAGTCCCTTTAAATAATCTTGGAAAAACTGATAACAATGTAGATCTAGAGGTATTTTTAACAATGATCAAATCAATTAAACCATCATCTATCAAAGCATTAGGGGCCATCTTCATTCCATTTCCAACGTATTTCGTATTACAAGAAATAATAAAACAAAAATCGTCTTCCCTCTGTTTACCATCGACGATTAGCTTAGCCTCCCTTTTTTTGTTTTTAATAATCTCAAAAATTGAAGCAATGTTATACCTTTGTGATCCTATGACCCGTAATTTTTCTGCAAAAACTGATATATCTGTAGCCATGCCCCATCCGACTAGGTTTAATGAATAGTATTTTTTACCTCCTGTATTTACCTGCATCAAATCGACTGACCTAGGCATATTGTCCATTATTTTATATATTGCATCAAGGGGATCAAGACAGTCAATTGTCTTCATAAAAGAATTTCCTGTTCCCCCAGGTATTAGACCAATAGGAATCTTCATATTATCATCTCTAGTAAGCATTCCATTCAACACTTCATACAGTGTTCCATCTCCGCCTATAGCACAAACAGAATCATATTTTGCTATGTCACAAGAACGAACCAATTCAATCGCGTGACCAGAATATTCAGTTTTATTTAAAGTGTATTCTACTTTATAATTATTAAATTCATTTATTACGTGATTTAATACTTTATTAAAATTCTTTGTTCCGCTCTTTGGGTTTACAATCAAAAATATATTTTTCATTTTGAAAGCTTCCTGTGGTGCATGTAAACACCGTCACCCCACTCAATAACATCAATCTGAACTTTAGTTGTTCCCTGCTTGATAAAATCTAATTTTTTAGCTGCACCGTAAGAACAATCAAGCATTCTACCTTGAATGTATGGACCCCTATCATTTATTCTTAAAATTAACGATTTACCATTTGCTAAATTTGTTACTCTAGCAACTGTATTTAATGGTAGTGTTTTGTGAGCTGCAGTTAGACCATACATATCATAAACCTCTCCGTTTGCCGTGAGTTTACCGTGAAAATCCTCTGCATAGAATGAGCTAATACCTACCATCTTTTTTTTATGTTTAATATTAGTATTTACTGTTTTTGGATCAATGAATTTTGCAGCACTTTTTGGCTTAGTTTTCTTTGAAGAAGTGTTTGCGGCTCTTTTGTGCTTGGGGGCATTTTCGTCTCTACCATATCTTGGAGCGCTAGTGCATGATAATAAATAAAAAATAGCGACTAATAATATAAAAGTTTTATACATACCGTATCTGGCGGATAGCCTCATGTAAAACTATACCAACACTAGTTGCTAAATTTAAACTCCGGATATTTTTATTCTTCATTGGAATTGTACAAGTATTTTCCGGATATGAATTTAGTATTTTCTCAGAAATCCCTCTAGTCTCACTACCAAATATTAAATAATCATTAGTATGATAGATTCTTTCAGTGTAAGAGATTTTTGATTTGGTAGTTAGTAAATGGAAATTATTTTTAAATACACTATTACAATATTCTTGAAGATTTGGAAAATATTCCCAGTCTATATATTTCCAATAATCTAGACCAGCTCTTTTTAGATATTTATCTTCCATGTCAAAACCAATATCACCGACCAGGTCCAGTTTAATATAATTCGCACCGCATAGCCGTGCTATATTACCTGTATTTGGAGGGATCTGAGGCTCAAATAGGGTGACAGTTAACAAACTAACTACCTACTAGTTCATAATTAATTTTAGGTATACAGTAAGGGTCCATAATAAGGGCAGTAGCCATTCCCACTAAATTAGCTCCGGAATCTTTAGCTGCTTTATAATGATGGACAGTTGATACTCCGCCGGTTGCCATAATATTTATATTCATATCTTTATAAATATGAATCATCTCAAGAGTCCTTGGAAAAATTGCAACACCACTTAATCCTCCCCCGTTCCTAGGTAATTGATTACTTTTTAGGCCTAATGAATCAACCGTTCTAAACTGTGTATTTCCTGCATTTATGAACATTTTGTCTTTATGCCTAATAATTTCACCTATATTTCTTAGGTGTTCATCGGACCAGTCTGGCGACACTTTCAAAGAAATTGCAGCGGAACAATTAGCTCTCAAATGATCCGTTAATTTTTCCAGAATAGAGAGATCGTCTCCCAGACTTTTCCCCGTATCTGTATTTGGACAGCTAATATTAATCTCGTAAAAATAATTATCTGGCACTCTATTATTTATTGACTCTTCTATGTTATTAAAACCATAAACATATTCTTCAAAATCTTCACCACCTATACTAATACCCAGAGGTCTATCATGGTTCCACAATGGAGATTTTAAAATATCTTTTGTAAAACTGTCGATTCCTTTCCCGGGCAAACCAAGAGCATTCACAATACACGGCTGTCTTTCAAGTCTCACCTGTTGCATTCTTGGCCTTTCGTTACCACGTCTCTCATCTTTCATGATCGTCTTAAATATCGCACCACCTAAACCTAATTTTAGCCAAATGTCTAATAGGTCTTTCTCAGATTTAAATGAAGCAGCGACTAAGGGAGAGTCAAACCTTAAGTCAAAGATATTTAAACCAATATTTTTTGGGATTGAAAAATTATATGCAAAATTCCCTAAATATTTATTAATACGAATCAGACTCTTGTCACCAAAGTCAACGATAGACTCTAGGTCTTGATTTTTTCGAAGTACCTTTTGATAACCAAAAACAATATTTTTTGCAAAAAATCTGACTAAACGATATAAAATTGAAAAAAAATATCTTCGAGTATTTATCAACTAGTTTACCGTTGTGATTGAATCATTCTTTGTAGTAACAACCAACTGCTTAAGTATTTTTGCCCTAGAATTAGCAAGATTGTTCTGCTCAGACTTAGGGTGCCTTAGACTAAGCCATTGATAGTATTTATATGCGCTGTCTGCTTTTGCAAAAGTGTAATCATACTGATACCCTAAAAAATAAGCTGCAGACGCAGACACCTCACTCAGCGAATCCGTTTTAATTACCTTTTTTAATATCTCCATAGATAGCTGAGGATTACTAGCCCACAAGCTCTCAGCTTTTGAAAACAACAATTCGACAGGCCTTTTTTCTTTATTTACGTCATCATTCTTGAAAAGGTATGATGTATAGTCTGATGACGGAAATTGAGACATTAGTATATTCTTATATTTTTCACTGTTTACCGAGTCCTCTATTCCGCTGTAAATCAAAGACAGTGTGAATAGCGCTTTTGGATAATATTTTGAATCTGGATCATTTTCCAATATTCTTTTAAAAAATACAATCCCAGTGTCTAGTCGTTCAAATCTAAACGCCTCAATATCTCCTATATGATATAATAGTTCTTCGTAAGAGGCAGTTGGTTTAGATATTTCATTTTTCATGGTATCGGATTCTACCGTGTCTGTTAATGCAGTATCAGCCTTAATGGTTTCATATGTTTTTAAATCTTCAAATGATTTATTATATGCATCTATCGCTTTTATTTTACTTTCAGCAATAGGACCATATTCTGACCTATTATATTCTTTTTTCACTTGAGAAAACTTTTCTTTTGCCAAATCTGGTTTCCAAATATCTGACAGGTGAATCTGACCAAATAAAAAATATGCCTCGGATGATGTTTTTGTTCTCTCGAATTCTTTGACAATTGATTCTAAACGCACTACGGCATTATCAATATCTTTTCGTGCTATATATAACTGCACTAACTCTATCTCAAGATTACCTTTAATATTGTTAAACTTTTCATCAACCAACATTGACTTAATTTTTCTTTCTGCGCTTCGATGGTCACCCTGAATTCTAGAAATTTTCAATAACTGTATATGCGCGTTCTCAATTTTTCCTTTCGTTAAGGAATTCTTTATTACTTCTTTATATGCGCCTTCAGCAACGATGTAGTTTTCATTGTTAAAAGCAATATCTGCTAGCTTGTTGTAGACTATCCCTTTTTCTGCCCTATCTTTTATTATTTTTGCGCCTTCTTCTAGATGAAATAAGAAATCATCATCTCTATCTAACTCTGAAGCTATATCTGCCAGAGATAGGTGGCACTGTGCTTTTATATTACTGTCATCAGATATTTTTATTATTTCTTGTAGTTCATTTATAGCTGTTTGAGTTTTCCCTTTTTTCCATTTACAAACAGCGGACCAATACTTTGCTTCTGCTACTTGCTGAACACTGCCCTGACTATATATAATCTTTAAGTTTGAAATCGCATCATCATATTCAGATCGATAAAATTGTGCTTTTGCCATTAATAATATTGCATCATTGACATACTTTGACTCAGGATAATCAGATATTACAACTTTACATTTTTGTATTGTCTTACCATAGTTATCTATAGCCCTTAATGGAATCGCTTTATCAGACTTTTCCAAACGTAATTTATTTGCCTCTTTGTAATACTTTTCTGCATTATAAAAAGTATTAAAATATGCACATGAGGATAACAGTAGACTAACCGTTATAGGAAATAAGTGCGTTAATATCCAAATTCTATACATAATCTCTAGGTAAATTTACTTATTTGATTAAAACCATTGTTAAAAATAATTTATTATAAGTGTTTAGATATACATACATTATAACCATAGTCCTTTTTTTGCTCGGATCATCTTCTGGTCAAAAGAGTCGTGATATGGAAAAATTCGGTTTTATCGATATCAAGACTGATAGTATGCATGTACCTTTTTATATCGATGGGATCTTTATTGGTAAGCATCCAATAAGTAATCCCGTTCCAGTTATGCCAGGATTCCATTTAGTCAGTTATCTGCCGCCAGAATTAACCAAAAAATATGTAGAAGAAGACCTCTCAGATGCATATAAAAGAGTATACGTTGCGCCAAATGATACACTTGAAGTATTTATGTTCTACGAGCACTATGTCGTTGAAACAAAAACACTCGATAGGCAGTACATGGTAAAAAGAATTACAGCATTGAGTTTAATTGTAATGGCGATTTTCTTAATATTTCAAATAAGTTAATTTTTTTTACTACTAAGATTTGTAATTTAGAGGACTATGAAACATCATACATTCGAAGACGGCCTAAAATATAAGCCAGATTATAAGTGGCCAAAACCTGGTGCGGAAAAAAAGTGTCCGAGATGTAAAAATGCCTTGGAGCTCTGTGAAGATAGCCCCTCATACTATGGAAAGCCATGGTGGTGTTATAAGTGTCAGTGGCAATTTTCCGAGGAAGACTTTGAAACAATCAAAGCCAATAAAAAATCAAAATAGTTAACTAGGCTAAACTTACTTCTGGCAGGTCATTACTGATTGATTCAATGACCCATCTAGCGATAACAGCATCATCCAGATAACCAATTTCTGGTACAATATCAGGTATATCATCGTTTACATCACAAAAATAAGAAATAGCAAACAATATTCTTTTTCTTATCGAGTCCGTCAGGTCTGGATATGTTTGATAAATACTTACCAACACAGATACATTTTTAATGAGATCAACTTCAATATCATTTAGTTGGCCAGAAGCAATTAGCTTATCAAGTTTGGTATTGAGAGTTCCAATAACCTGATCAGATGAATTAAGATCAATATTATCAATCAATTTTTGATATTGAGCTTTATCTTCTTCCGTTAATTGAAATAGTTTAGATATATTCATGACGCTTAATTATTAATAATAACCATGCAAATTAATGGATATAAGTAACAAAATTGAACAAAAATTAGTTAGTAACTTAAAATTGCTCCATTTTGAGGTAAAAGACTTCACAGGAAGACACCTCAATCACGAACAACATAATGGTGGCTTCCACCTTAAGGCGGTCATTGTTTCTGAAACTTTCATTAATAAATCTCTAATAGAAAGGCATAAAATCATATATGCGGCGCTAGGCGACCTATTAAAACATGAGATACACGCCTTTAGCATGAAAACATTAACACCTGATGAATGGGAGAATAAAAATAATGAGTCTCTTTAGTTCAAATAAAAAACCAATAATTAATGCCCCTAGTGATATGTCACCTCTAGAGTCTGTGACGCATCTTTTTGCTGCAATACAAATCGCAGACCAACAAGCCAGTTATGAGGAAAAAGAGTCTTGGATAAAAGCCATATCTAAATTATTCCCAGAACACTCATCTGACAGAGCAGAAACTTTTTTTAATCAGGCACACTCTGTATTAGCAGATCAGAGCTCAAGCGAAAAGCAGAATTACCTTAGATCGATACTAGAAAGAATCAAGGAACTATTATCTAACGATCAGATTAATTCTATTGGCCCAATGATAGCCCATATTGTCGAATCGGATGGCATTGTTATGACTTCAGAAATAGAAATCGTTTATCTTGCCGAGGAGATACTTGGGATTAAAATTAGTGTCGATGAGGACCAATAAAAGAAAACTATTCTTTCTTAAATAGCTTAAACTTTTTCCAAAAGCTTTCTTTTTCTTTTTTCTCTACACCTGACTGTTCTTGATTGTCTGCATTATCAGGCTCATTCTCATCGGGGTTTACATCTATATTAAAATTTTGTTTAGAGTGCTTATTTGTTTTTGAAGGAAAATTGCTATACATCCCTAGCGTAGTATTTTTCTCCCACTGTTTATTTATACGGTGCGTTCTTTGGCTGTTTGTTGTTCTTACAGCAACCGCTTTAGCTCGACTTGAGGAATTATCTTTTGTGACCCTCGAAGATTGCGTTTTTGGTTTTGAGTTTTGAGAGTAAATAGGTGCAACTATCAAAAGAACAAGAAAAGTAAAGATTATAAATGGTTTTATATTTTTATTCATTGATTAAATCCCCAATCACAAAGGTTATTGATAGCTAATCTTATCGGAATATAAGGTTTTTCAAGGACCATAATCTATAATTTCATGTTTGGACATGGCAATGAGGTTGTCTCGAGTTCTCTTAATAATATCTTTCTTATCAGTGATAATTCTATCTATTGCATTTTTATTTAGTTTATTTTTCTTTCCCTTTGAAGTGACCTGTTTCAAGACTAATCTAATTAGCTGCTTCTCTTTCCTATCTTTTAGATTAGATAATGAGGTAATAGCCTTCGAATATTCGCCCTCATAAATATAGCTCCATATCAAAGGGGTAACGTGCTTGACCCTTTTTCTTGTTAGCTCAGAGCATCTATTAAAAAATTCTATCGCAAATGTCCACTGATGCTTATGATAGAAATACATTCCAGTATTAAAATTTTGTTTATATGTACCCTCTTCTAATACAATAGCAGGGTCACCTACAAATATATATTCCTGGGTATAAGAATGCTCAAATACAAAAACATGAAAAAGTACAAAAAAAGTAAAAAAATAATTTTTATGATACATGATCTATAACTGTCTATTATTTCCTGTATATGAGTTCATAATTTTAACAAATATGTCTATACTTTGTTTAATATTATTTCTATCTGTATTTGAACGATCAACAACATTAATTACCATCTCCCATTCTTTATTTTCCTCGTTGAATACTATTGGATGATTCTCTCTTTTACCAAATAACAATTCTAAGTGCGTCACCAATTGTTTAACAGCTATATTAATCTTATCTTTTTCCTCATCATCACCGAAAAACCTGATACTCTTTTTTCTTGAAAAAATCATCAACATTTTCAATAATCTATTTGGAATAGTGCCATCACTCCCATCAGTAAAACCATAGGCCTCTGCATCCTGAATTGATTTTTTTATTCCACCCAATGAAACCCTTATTTTTGGTATAAAAAAATTCTCACCCGGTAACAACTCAATAGCAATATTTTCCCATTCCATATCCATACTGGTAGACATTTCTTTTAACCATAGATTTGCGTATTTACCCTCATTGAACGGAACACTTACCAGAGAAAGATCACCAGAATCAAGTACTAGATAATTTACTAAGTCTAGATCGTGTGTGATTCTTTTTGACCACTCAAAAATTTTATGAACAAGTATGTTCTGCTTATCAATCGTGGTTAACACCCAACACAAAAGATATTGTCCAAGAATGAGAACAATAATAAAAAATAAATTAATTATACCAATTTTTAATCCGCTTATTAGCAAGAGTATAAAAATCAACATCTGAATATGAACAAAAATATAAAAAACATTTTGCTTTGTTCTTTGTGATTTTACCCCATCATCAATATAGTTATGGAAAAATGTAAAATCATTCAATACCATCATACCATCTTGATTAATTTTATCTAAACAATCCTTAAATCGATTTAATAGCACTTCCTCATTGTAAGTCTTCCCAAACTGAATTGGAATAAATCTCTGTATAATGTTTATATATCTCATACAATTATATTAACATTTTTTATTTTGCGTAATAAGAAAACTTGAATGTTAGTTTGTGAATCTTGGTTGATTAAGATAGAATTTATGCCTGCTTAATGACCTGAGCGTATCTAAAGACCTACGATGATAACTTAGGATGTTCTTTAACGAATCTATCTCGTCCAATATGAGTAATTTTTGAAGCTCAATATTAATATTCTGGTTATCCATTTTTTCTTTATCCAGCAGAGTTGTTTTATCATTATTTATTTTTTTCAGCATGTTACTATATCCAAACTCAAACTTGATATCTTCGAGTCTCTGGATTAATACAGAGTCCATACTCTCATATTTTTTTTCTATTAAGACCAATGAATCAATGGCCCACTCTTTATAGGCGATTCTCTCCAATGTGGAAATAATAGATTTTTTTATTTTATTCGCCTTTTTATTTCTGATCATCATCTTATCATATTCATCAACTGTTTCTGTTGGCATTGTAAAATCTCTTTCAGTACCAAAAACAAATAAAAATACGATCCCAATTGCGGCAAAAAATGCTAATAGCTGTGAAGAACTAATTTTCATTCAAAATACCATTCTATTTAAATTCTATCAATTATGTATCAAAAATTTATTGTATTAATTGTAAGCCTGGTTTCCATAGTCTTATGGTGGTTTAATATTTTTCCTGTCCTACTTCTCATCCTACCAGTAATGTATATAAAAAGTCTAAGAGACTAGCTAATACATATTTTCTAATAGACATCATAGTTATACATCCAATGCCAGGGGTTAAACTGAGCTTTTACCGTGTCATGCTTAAATGTTTTCGTTCGAAATGCAGATACATCAATCGTTCTTTCACCAACGCTTGATCTGAGTTTTAATGTGGCCTCGTTATTCCCAGCACTAAGCCTAGATCGATCAACCGTAAGATTTACCGTTGCGCCAGAACGAATTTTACCCTTGTCTGGACTAACTACGATCCAGTGTACATCAGACTGGATCTCCCAAGACATAATGCCACCACCAAAATTTTTAATATTAAATGTTTGACTGATTTTGGTAGAATCAAAACTAAGATATTTTGTATCGATATAAAGCGATGGTGTTGCCACAATCATGCTCACACCAATCTGTTTTTCATCAGATTTAGATCGAATAAATATTGTTCCGTTATATTTACCAGTAGCGAGACCAGTTCTTTTTACTTTTACTTTGCAAACTGACTCTCTCTTTGCTGAGCCACTTCTGCGACTAAGATTAATCCAATTTACATCTGATGAGATTGACCATTTGAGTAAACCACCACCAATATTTTTAATAGAAAAATCTTTTTCGTTTTTCCCGGTTATAAAATGAAGTTTATTTTCAGATATGGCCATAACAGGGGTGATATTTTCTATAACATCACACGGCCCCACCATTGTAGAATAATTTGAATCATATGAGTCTACGATCTTGATATAAAATTTTTCTCCGACAATCAGATTATTCCACCAAATAAATTTTCCATTATTACTTATATTTGATCCAATATTCTCCCATGTAGAGCCCTTATCAACGCTAATAAATATATCAACCATAGGTATCCAGCCAAATGTCTGCCAGCCAATCTCTAGTAATTTTATCTCCTGATAAGCCAATCCCTCAGACGGACTATAGATATTTATACCGCTGTCTATATTAAGTTCCGATTCTCCATTTTTTATTAATGAAGGAAGCTTATTATCTATTACTAAATCTGTCCTACCATATTGATTGATCATAGTAGTATGGTCGTCTCCAGACCCCCAAAAGTTGGATCCTATGTCGATCTTACTATTATCGCTATAGCTAGATATTTCTTTTCCACCATGGTAAAAACTGAGTTCAAAATCAGCAACCTCTGGCCTTACTACAAAACCACTGTCCTGGCCTGGCACATAAGCATACTTGAAATATTGTCTAAGTAGATATTTATTTGACGAGACTAGATTTCTTTTATTAATAAACCAATCAGAGTAGCTATCTGTACTATCAATAGTGCCAATATATTCACCATATTCGATCCAGGTATTAGAATGCTTCCCCGCGAGGGGATTCCAGCTGCATTGAAACGGTGCAGGCAGATATGTAAGTGTCTGTTCTCTAGAATTTTGAATCTCGAAAATTGGAGACCATACACTATTTCCGGTACATGGCTGCCAGGAAAATTCACTGCCTCCATTGTTTGAGTTATATTGAAAACCAATCCATCCTAATCTCCCAAATGGGATCTCTCTATAAATACTCTCCTGCCAATTCTCGATCCAACCGTCTCCAGTATATTCTACACCTTTCCAGTCGCTCCATATGTTTTTATATCTATATTTATCTAAGACAGTGGTTTTGTAATTATCAATAAAATTTGAGCCATTGATCTTAACAGAGGGGCTCTTTCTTTTTAGCCAATAACTAGAGTGATCTTCCTGACTCCAGTCCGTTAGCTCCAGTCCATATCCTCTATTTTGTTTAATTGTAGTACTCTCAATATTGACATTACTACTACCGCCGATTAAAAGGCCATTTGATCTATTTCTAGATATGTTTGCTTTTGTTAATACCAAAAACCCAGAGGATATGATCAGCCCGTGCCTGTTTTCTGTAATTATAAGGTTGTACGATGTCATATTCCCATAGTTAACGATACCGTTACCTTTATTTTTTAACACCCTAGTGTTGATTATATCTATAACTCCATAGTTATTGTTGATCAGACCAATACCATTACCGCTGTGGATATCTGCCCAATCAATGAAAACATTACCCTTTTCAACAAACAAGCCCACACCATCACAGTTTTTTATTTCTATATCTTTTAGTTCTATAGAGTCATTTGACACACTTTCTATGTAGACCCCAGTCTCTCCAGAGTTTTCTATCACAACCCCTCTTGCACTAAAACTTGTTCTTATATCTAAACCATTTGATGCATTTGATAAAGATAAAAACTCAATCTTACTTGGTGTTTTGCTTTTTTGAATAGTGATGCCACTCCAATAGTTCTTATTTGCAGTGATCTGTGAGGGTTTAAATGTGACCATACTATCCTTCGAGCCCTCTATTTGAATTGCCCCTAGAACAGATATTTCAATATCCCCATGGTCGCCACTAGTAAGGCCAGGTTGGTCTATTAATATGTTTACACCTTTTCTAATTGTAAGAGTAATATTTTCATTAACAGTGACACTCTCATTGAGTGTAATATCATTTGACCACGTTGTGTTTTTGGTGATGGATGTGCTTGCAGATAAAAAAGTTAGGGTTGCAAAAATGCTGGTTAGATACTTGGTTAGTATAACTCTAAACTCCATAGCCTATAAAATTTAAAATATATAGCACTCTAAGACCTCAATATTTATCAAAACCTTAAATCGCTATTTTAGCTTGCCCATTTAAACTGTCATTGTATTCTTTAGCAAGGCTCAGTGCTTCATCAAATGTAATGTCAACAGATTTCTCTTTGATGAACCTTTTTAAAATATTTGTGACCAGGTATCCATAGAGAGTTATTTTTATCATTTTTTGATTATCTGCCGCAAGACTCATCAGTCCCAAGCTGGAGTTACCGCACATAAAACAACTGAGCTTGAACTTTCTGATCATAAAATTCTTTTCATGTAATAGAGACTGGTCTCTGTTGTACTCATCATTTACAATCCGGAAGAAATGTGACTTTGGAATCTCTATTCCTGAACGGTATGCTTTCCAGCTTTTTTTATACTCTACTACTTTTAATGCTTTTGCATTTGTCTGCGAAAATAATAAACCGACAAGTAAAATAGAAAGAGCAAGAATAACTTTCATATCCAGTTACTATTTCAGCAGCACCATTTTCTTCATCTGCTGATATGTACCAGCCTGGATCGTAT
>CAZYDX010000027.1:0-24768 GCA_964646455.1 uncultured bacterium
TTAGATACAAATAATTATCCAGACCCAGATCTTTTAATTAGAACTAGTGGAGAATTAAGAATTAGTAATTTTCTTTTATGGCAATGTGCTTATACTGAAATGTATTTAACCGATACCTATTGGCCCTCATTTCGTAAAAACGAATTATTTAAAGCTATCTTAGATTTTCAAAATAGAGAACGAAGGTTTGGAAAAACAAGTGAACAGGTTAATGATTAAGTGAAAAACCTAGTATTTATCATATATTTATTTACATTTTTATTTTCACAATCTACTCAAGATTTTGTTTTAAAAGATGTAAAGGTCGAGGGGAATGTCGTTTCATCTGCTAATACCATCATTTTTACTTCAGGATTAAGAAAAGGTATTACCGTTTCAACCGCTGAATTTCCAAGAGCAATAAAACGTTTGTGGCAATTAGGCTTATTTGATGATGTTCAGATAAGGTACGATGATGAAAATAATAATGAGATTAGTATTACACTCGTTGTTTCTGAATCTGCGGTGGTTGGAGAAGTATTATACGAAGGAAATAGAAAAATTAAAGATAGTAAGTTTACTGAAGAGTTGCAGATTACTACTGGCCAAAGGATTAAGCCAAACATGCTACATGAAAAAATGAAGCAAATGAAAAAACTATATGCCGAAAAAGGGTATCTAAAAGCTGATATAAATGTTGAACTTATTACTTCAAAGAAAATGTCTAATCTTTTTGATGGAAAAGCAAAAAGTATCACCAAAGATATAATTTTTAAAATTAGAGAAAACGAAAAAATCAAACTAAGAAATATATATTTTGAAGGGAATGAGACTTATTCTGATTTTAGGCTTAGATTTTTAATGAAAGAAACGAAGCAACAGAGATGGTATTATTTTTGGAGGACTGCTTTTGATAATGATAAACTAGATACAGATAAGGAAAAAATTATTGAATTTTATCAAAACAAGGGCCACAGAGATTTTTCTATATTATCAGATTCAATTGTATATGATGGAAATAGTAAATACTTAGATGTTGTTCTTTTTGTAGATGAAGGTCCAAAATACAAATATAGAAATTTTTCTTGGGAAGGTCATTCCCTTTATTCTGAAAATATATTATCTCGTGCTCTTGGACTTTCAAAAGGAGAAAAGTATAGTGAAGAAGATTTTTCAAGGGCGGTTTATGATAGAATGCAAGGGTTGTATATGGATAAGGGGTACATATATAGTCGAATAGAGCCAGAGGTTACTCCTGTAGGCCATGATTCTCTAGATGTCCATTTTGTTATTTCTGAAAACCACAAGGTGTACATAAGAAATATATTCATTAAGGGGAATGAAAGAACTCGAGAAAATGTTATCAGAAGAATAATGCGAATCTATCCTGGGGATGTTTTTAATAAAGAAAGATTGCTTCGAACTCATCGTGAAATAATGATGTTAAATTATTTTGGCAATGTTATTCCTGATGTAGTCCCAGTTGATGATGACCAGGTAGATATAGAAGTTACAGTTGAAGAAAAATCATCTGGGCAGGCAAATATGAATATGGGTTTTAGTCAGGCATATGGGGTGACCGGTGGCGGTGGGTTTTCTCTACCAAATTATAGAGGAAGAGGCCAGCATCTTGCAGTCTCGTTCGAAGTTGGCGCTGCTAATTATAATCAAAACTATTTTGGTAGTGGTTATACTCCACAAAAAAGAGAGAGGGCATCAATAAGTTTTACGGACCCCATGATTAATGATACAAATAATTTATTAAGTGGTTCATTATTCTATAGTTTTTCTGGTAGATCTTCTATGTATTATGCCCCATTAGATCAGATTACAAAAGGTGGAAGTGTTCGATGGGGTAGAAGATTTAAATGGCCTGATGATTATTTTAGAGGCAGTTGGTCATTTACTGCACATCAAAGGAGTTATGAAGCAGATAGTGAAGAACAATTACTCCTCTATACAGGTGGCTTAAAACAAACTGTTGGCATAAGTATAAATCAGTCTATTAGCCGTGATAGTAGGGATCACCCTGAATTTCCTACTATTGGTTCTTTAATGGCTTTAAGCACTAATGTATCTGGGGGGCCTCTTGGTGGGAATGAGGATTTTCATAAACATGTATTGAATCTTGAGTGGTATACGCCTACATTCTGGAAATTTGTATTAATGAGTTCTGTAAAAATTGGAGGAATTAAGACCCTTCCCTCTAATGATAACGATAGGTCAATGGTGCCATTTAATGAGCGTTTTATTATGGGTGGCAGTGGTATGATATATGGTAACCCATTAAGGGGATATGAGGATAATAGAGTAGGACCTCTTACATCAAGTGGTGGGCCATTTGGTGGTAATGCTTTGTTAAAAGTTACAACAGAGTTTCGAGTGCCTTTTTCGGAAAATCCAGTAGTATATGGTATGGTATTTGCAGAAATGGGAAATGTTTGGATAGAAGCACATTTGCAAGAGAAATTTAACCTGTCTAGAATCGGGCCGGTTGATTTAAAGAGATCAGCGGGCGTAGGTATAAGATTTTTTATGCCTATGATAGGGAAGCTAGGCTTTGATTTTGGCTATGGTTTCGATGATTTAAATGGAGACGGTAAAGCAGAAGGATGGAAATCGTCAATAACAATAGGTCAACAGTTTTAATTTTAAAAAGGAGAAAGTGGAAACAATGAATAAAAAAATAATATTTAGTATTATAATAATAAGTTTCACAACAATTGCAAGTGCTCAGTTAAAAATAGGATACATATTATCTGAAAGAATTAGAAGTGAATATGAAGAATTCAAAGAAGCTGAATCACAATTGCAACTTGAATATAGAAAAGTGCAGTTTGAGTTTGATGAGAGAGTTAAAAAACTTGATAGTTTAAAGCAAGATTATGAAGTAAAAAGATTGATGTCTTTAGATAAAGGTGAAAGTATTAAACAAGAAATAGAACAAACAGAAAGGCAGATTCAGACTTATCAAGCTGAAAAAGTTGGACCGCAAGGTGAGTTGATGCGTAAGCAAGCTCAAATGGAATACGATATTTTAGGCAAAGTAAAAAAGGCGGTAGACAAAGTTGCAATAGATGGAGGTTATGATTATATCATAGATGCTTCTGTAGGACTACTTTATTATAAGCCAAAATATGACCTTACAGATGATGTGCTTCATGAGTTAAGAAAACTAGATACTTCAAAATAAAATAATAATTGAAGTATAAATTAAAGGATATTGCTTTGTTTATTAATGGAGATATTTCAGGAGATCCAAATATGGAAATCACTGGTGTGTCAGAAATTCAAAATGGTGATAAAGGAACTATTACTTTTTTAAGCAACCAGAGGTATCAAAAACATATCGATAACACCATAGCATCAGCAGTAATAGTATCAGATGAAAATCATTTGGCTGGTAGAGATGGTGTCATAGTAAAAAACCCTCAATTAGCTATGGCGAAAGTATTAACAATGTTTTTCCCAGATGAATATAAATCTAAAGGGGTTCATCCAAAGTCAATTATTGATTCATCTTCAAATATTGGTAAAAATGTTACTATCGAAGCTGGTGCAATTATAGAGGCTGGTGTAATTATAGGAGAGTCTACATTTATAGGAGCAAATGTTTTTATTGGTAAAAATACTAAGATTGGCACAGGGTGTAAAATTTATCAAAATGTTGTTATTTATAATAATATTTTTATTGGAAACAAAGTCACTATTCATGGAGCAGCTGTTATTGGATGTGATGGTTATGGTTTTATTATAGATAAAGACCAGCACTTTAAAATTCCGCAGAAAGGTACAGTGTTAATTGGTGATGATGTGGAAATAGGAGCTAATTCTGTAATTGATCGTGCTACAATAGGGAAAACAATTATAGGAAATATGTCGAAGTTAGATAACTTGGTTCATATTGGTCACAATGTACAAATTGGCAATGGATGTTTAATTACAGCCCAAGTAGGGATTGCAGGGAGTGCAAAAATAGGTGATAATTGTCAGATGGGGGGGCAGGCTGGTGTAGTTTCCCATGTAGATATTGGTTCAGATTCAATTATTGCTGCTAAATCTGGTGTGACAAAATCTCTATCTGGTGGGCAAATGTATGGTGGATATCCTGCAAGGCCTATAAAAGAACAGCATAAGAGAGATGCTATCTATAGCGAAATATTAATTATGAAAAGAAAATTAGATCAATTAAATAAAAACTAAATAATGCATAGAAAACAAAGAACCATTGGTAAATCTAAATCATGCAAAGGTGTTGGTCTTCATACCGGTGTTGATAGTATAATTACTTTTCATCCTGCTCCAGAAAATTATGGCATCAGATTTCTTCGTTCTGATATTAAAGACTCACCAGAAATAAAAGCAGATATTGATCATGTTGTAGATATCTCTCGTGGTACTACAATCGAACAAAATGATGTGCGTATTCATACAGTTGAACATGCTTTAGCTGCAGTTACTGGTCTTAGAATAGATAACGTAATGATCGAACTTAATAGTAAAGAAACCCCTGTGATGGATGGTAGCGCTAAAGATTTTGTTGATGCTCTTTTAGATGCAGGTATTGTAATGCAAGAATCTAAAAGAAAAGTTTTAGAAATAACGCGTGCTGTTAATTATACAGATTATTACCGAGATATTGATATTCATGTTATTCCTAGTGATCATTTCAGAGTTACTTTTTTAGTGGAATATCCTTTACCAGCTCTTGGCACACAGTATGAAGCTATCTATAATATGGAAGAAGATTTTGCAGTAGAAGTAGCTCCAGCCAGAACTTTCTGTTTTTTAAGTGAGATAGAAATGTTGAAAGAACAAGGTTTAATTAAAGGCGGCGGGCTAGATAATGCATTAGTAATTGTAGATAAAAAAATAGATCAAATAGAAATGAATCGTTTACGGAATTTATTTGGGATTGAAGAAACAATCATCAGAGGGGCAAATGGTATATTAAATGGTAAGCTTCTTAGATTTAAAAATGAGCCCGTTCGTCATAAAACTTTGGATTTAATTGGTGATCTTGCATTGCTAGGAACACCAATCCAAGGGCATGTTACTGCTGCTAGAGCCGGGCATGCTAGTAATGTGGAATTTGTAAAAAAATTAAAAAGGGTTTATGCAACAGAATTAGAAGATTTATGGGAAGGTGTTGAAATTGGACAATGAACTAAAAAAAAATAATTATAATATTCAAGATATAATAAAAGTTCTTCCTCATAGATATCCTTTTATATTGATTGATCGTATTGATGAAGTTGTGCCTGGAGAGTATGTAAATGCGATAAAAAACGTTACAATTAATGAGCCTTACTTTCAAGGACATTTTCCCGGGCAGCCAGTTATGCCTGGGGTATTATCATTAGAGTCTATAGCACAAACAACGGCATTTTTAATGTTACATGAGCTCGATGACCCTTTGAAAAAGAACATGTTTATTTCAGGGGTGGATGGTGTTCGATTTAGACGCTTGATTACACCGGGTGATACATTGAATATTAATATCCGTCTTAAGTCAAAGAAACTTACCTTATATAAATTTGAAGGAACCATTAAAATTGATAATCAACTTGCTGTCAAAGCTATCATATCTTCAAATTTAGTCGACCGCGTAGAGGTCTAATATTTCAAATAAAATTCATTCAACTGCAATCGTGGATTCTGATGTTGATTTAGGTCAATATGTAAAAATTGGTGCATACAGTGTTATTGAATCTGATGTTACGATTGGTGACCGTACTGAAATTGGTAACCATGTTACACTTTCATCCGGGACAAAAATAGGAACTGATTGTAAAATATTTCATTCTGCATCTATTGGAGCAATTCCTCAAGATTTAAAATACAATAATGAAGATACATTTGTTCTAATTGGAGATAGAACTGTAATTAGAGAATTTGTAACTATAAATAAAGGTACAAATGCTTTAGGTAAAACGGTTGTGGGATCTGATTGTTTACTAATGACTTCTACTCATATTGCACATGATTGTTTTATTGGGGACCATGTAATAATGTCAAATTTAGCTACTTTAGGTGGTCATGTAATTATTGATGATTGGGCAATCCTAAGTGGAGGAGTTTTAGTACATCAATTTTGTAAAATAGGGGGACATGCATTTGTAGGAGCCGGAGGGTATGTCTCTCAAGATGTTCCTCCTTTTATTCTTGTCGCAGGATATCCCTTAGAATACAGTGGTGTTAACAGTGTTGGACTTAAACGAAGAGGGTTTTCTAGTGAGCAAAGGAAAGAAATAAAAAGTATATATAATATATTTTTCCGGTCAAAAAATAATCGTAAAGAAAATATCAGGAAAATAAAAAAAGAAATACCAATGTCTGAAAATAGTGAATTGATTATTAATTTTATAAAAAATAGTGAAAGAGGTATTATATAAATAAAAAAATGAAAACCCACTTGGTTTTTATATGTTATTCATTCGCTCTTATTTTTGGACAAAGTGCAAACTTTAGGTATGATATTTACAATGATTCAGAATTATATAACCAAGCTGTAAATATTTCTAATATTTCCTCATTTTGGTTATCAGATCAACTGAGCATTGCGCAAGATGATAGACAAAAAGTGATTATTCAATTTGGCTATTCTATGTATTCAAAATTGATTAATAGTTTGAGCTGGAGATTACCAGTTATGCATCTTGGGATAAAGCCAACTGAGAATTTATTATTATCTGGAAGATTTTTTGGTTTTCACTTAGAGAGAGATACACCCCAAATTATTGGTTCAGGTATTCATTATAATTTTGGGGAAGATACCTTTTGGATGGTATCATTTCAAAAATCAGCAATAAATGGTTTAAATGATTTTAGATTAGTATCAAGTTCTTTTCACCTTGAAAGATATTATAAAATATCTGTTTTTGATATTTTTTTAGGAATTGGAACAAATTCGTATATAAATAGATCATATTATTTTTCTTCTAACCTACCTGATAAAATTGAAGGTGACATTAAATATTTTAGTGCAAAATTACAGTTCCCATATAAAGATATAAAATTCGGGATTTCAAGTAAGCTAAGTTCTGAATTGCAATTATTTCAGTTTTTTATAATTAAAGGTTTTTTATAATGAAAAAGAAAATCTCTATTTTAGGTTCAACTGGTTCAATAGGTGTTAATGCCTTAAATGTGATTAGAAAAATTCCTGATGATTATGAAATTATTCACCTCTCTGGGAATATGAACTCAGATCTAATGATTAAGCAATGTGAGGAATTTCATCCTAAATCAATTGTTATGATAAATGATGAAGCTTCAGAGAAAGTTCAAAAAACATTAACTAATAATGATGTTGAAGTGTTATCTGGCCGTGAAAATCTTCTTAGAATATCAAAAAATAAAAATGTTGATCTTGTGCTAAATGCATTAGTTGGGTCTTCAGGAATGGAACCAACACTTGATGCATTAAATGCTGGCGTAGATGTAGCACTATCTAATAAAGAAAGCTTGGTGGTTGCCGGCGATTTAATTACGAATTCTATGAAAAAATCAGGAGCGAATCTATTCCCAGTTGATAGCGAACATTCAGCGATTTGGCAATGTTTAATTGGAGAATCGCTTGATGATATTGAAAAAATAATACTAACAGGAAGTGGTGGGCCATTTAGAAAAAGATTTTTAAATACATTTTCTGAAATTACAATTTCCGATGCATTAAACCACCCTAATTGGGATATGGGTAATAAAATTACGATTGATTCAGCAACAATGATGAACAAAGGTTTAGAAGTAATAGAAGCTTATTGGCTTTTTAACATGAATGCTTCACAGATTGATATTGTTGTACATCCACAATCAATTATTCATTCTATGGTTGAGTTTAAAGATGGCTCTGTCAAAGCGCAGATGGGAGTACCTGATATGAAAATACCAATACAGTATGCATTAACATATCCACGTCACTTAGAGGCTCAATGGGAAAGGTTAGATTTTAAATCACTTGGCAATTTATCTTTCCAGGCGCCTGATTATGAAAGATTTCCATGTATCAAGTTAGCCTATAATTCTTTAGATAAAATGGGGACAACTCCTGCTGTATTAAACATGGCCAACGATTATTGTGTTTACAAATTTTTGAATGGTGAAATTAAATTCACGGATATACCTATAATCATTGAATCAGCAATGAATAACCATCAATGGACTGAAAATCCTAATTTGGATTATTTAAGAGAGTTAGATTTATGGGCGAAAGGTTTTGTAAATGATTTTGATTAATTTGGAACATTAAAATTAATTTTTTGTAAAACAATTTGGTATAAATAATAATGATATTTATTTGGTCTACAGTTTTAGTAATAGGTATACTAGTCTTTGTACATGAGCTAGGCCATTATTTAGCAGCTAGATCTGTAGGTGTTAGAGTAGAAAAATTTTCTATTGGATTCCCTCCACGATTTATAACCTTAACATCGGTAGATAATGGTTTTGACATCACAATTTTCTTTTTTCGTTTTTTAAAAGGCAGTTTTTCATGGAAACCTATTATAAATACACATATCAATCTAAATGGTAGAATAGGTACTGGTACAGAATATGTTATAGCTCTTATCCCTTTAGGTGGTTATGTAAAAATGGCTGGCGCATTAGATGAAAGTTTAGATACGGTAATTACCGATGCTCCTGATGAATTCATGAGTAAATCAACACCTCAAAAAATTTGGATATTAAGTGCTGGTGTTTTGATGAATATATTTACAGCATTTATTCTTTTTACAGGAATTACTTATTATCAGGGGATTATTGAAGCATCTAATGAGCCGATTATTAATGAACTTATTGCTGATAAGCCAGCTGAAAAAGCAGGCCTTGAAAAAGGAGATGAAGTTTTCAGTATAAATGGAGAAAGAATATATAAATGGTCTGATTTGAGCGAAATAATAAATTCCCTTCCTGATTCTCAAATTGAAATGAAAATATTGCGTGAGGGGGAAATGCTAGATTTCTTATTAAAAACCTCACATTATTTTGTCCCCGGTGATAATGGTATGGATACTATAGGTATAATAGGAATAAGACCAGAATATTATTATTCATCAGTAAGCTTTATAGAATCGCTTACTTATGGATTTAATGGTACGATTAATAGTTTTGGTTTGATTACACTGACATTTAAAATGCTTGGCAGTGGTCAAGCGTCGTTGAAAGATCTTGGCGGGCCAATTATGATAGGTCAGATTGCTGGTGAGACTGCCAAGGCTGGTTGGATTCCTTTAATGAATTTTATGGCCCTTATTAGTATAAATCTTGCTTTTTTAAACATTTTGCCCATACCAGGTTTAGATGGAGGTCATATTTTTATAATTTTTATTGAATCAATAATTAGGCGCCCTCTAAGCCTTAAATCAAGAATGGTAATTCAGCAAATTGGAATGGTCTTTTTATTGGGTTTAATGGTTACAGTTATGTTTAATGACGTGTCCAGATTATTTAATTAATCTCAACTAGTTCAAGATTTAAAGATCCAAATTTTAATTTCAAATTTATTATTAATGGGATTTTTTCTTTCTCAGAATACCAAATAGTCATTTTTCCTGCATTTTTGAAAGGTTTTCCATCCAGCTTTTCAGGCCATATTTTAGTGGCGTGAAATTTACCCATAGGCGTTTTTATTTTTTCTTTACTATCAATATTAAAATTTAGAGGGACAATTTTTTTATTATCCACTATATTGATTTTAAAGCTCGTATTGGGGATCAATGCCTGTGTACGGAAAAAATAAATCATTGAATAAGGATTCATAACTTTTTCAAGATATGATATGGTGTCATTTTTAAAAATAAATGCTCTTTCACTATCATTGAATTTTGCAATGGAGTTATGGATGTAGTCCCCCTCTCTTAGTTTTTTTTCTACTCTTATCGGTTCCCAGGTCTCTGTTTTAACATCAATTGTAATAATATCATTAATAGCATAAATATATTTTAAAGAAGACTTTGACTTTGCTCGAAATTCAATAGTTAATATTTTTTGGTTCATTGAATTTGTCTTTTGTTTTGATTTTAGTGTCGCATTTGCAATGTAGATTCCACTAAAATATGCAGAATATTTTAGTACTTCATCCCAGTTATTATTTTCAGATAATAAAAATGAGATCATAATTATATATATAGTTATTAATCTCATCTTATTTTTTTCATGGTTTTAGATTGGTAAAGATATATGCTAGAAGGCGAACCACTTAATTCACCATCTTCGATAATTAAATCTATACTACTTTGAAAAGAATCTAGAATTTCATCAACATTCATTTTTGGTAGTTCACCTGACCTATTTACACTCGTAGTAGTGATAGGTACCTTACATTCTTCAGCTAGGGATATACAAAATGGATGATTTGGAATTCTAATACCTAGAGTGTTATCCGGACCAAGAATTAAATTATTAACAATATTTTCATATACTGGATAAATAATAGTTTTATAAGGTTTTAACTTATTTGAAGCGAATTCTTTTTCATCATTTGGTATGTTGATCCAAGTAGACACGATCCTATTATTTGGTGCTATAACACTTAAAGGTCCTACTTTATTTTTTAAAGAATTTAATTTTTTTATTGAATCTGCATTAGTTGCATCAACACCAAATCCATAAATTGTATCTGTTGGATAAACTAATATTCCACCTTCTAGAATAGTTTGTTTTGCTCTTTCAGTTGCATCTTTACTTTTCCAATTTAATACTTTTGGTTCCATTACTTTGGGGTTGTTTTCCACCTATTATGAAACCAAAAGTTTTGTTCTGGGTATTTTTTGATAATTTTTTCAATAGCAAGTGTATATTCTTGGGTAATTCCTTCTACAGTATTATTAACTGTGGGGATGGGAATAAATTTAATTTTATATTCTTGAAAACCAGTTTGTATACATACTCCAAAAATCATCGGTGATTTGGTATTTAAATGAAAAAGAGCAGCGCCTTTATGTGTTGATGCTGGTTTATTGAAAAAATTAACAAAGATTCCTTTATTTTTTGCATCTTGATCACTCACAAGTCCAAGCATTTTATTTTCATTTAATACATTATACAACAAATCCATACCGGTTTTTCTGTAAACATGTTTAATGCCACTTAATTGTCTTTTTTCTTCAAAAAATTTATTTGCACCTTTATTTGTTTGTCTTTGTGCAATTCCTCGAAGTGGATAATTATTTAAACCGAGCCAATGTCCTAGTATTTCCCACGCACCAAAATGTGCAGAAATCAATATTACTCCTTTCTCTTCTTCAAATGCTTTGTCTAATTCTTCTTGACCAATGATTTGTATTTTAATTGAATTAGTAGATTTAGGGAATGCTAAAAATTGAATAAAATTAAAAGATAGAAATTTGTAACAGTTTTTTAGTGTATTGTTTATCCATTTATCAGATTTATCTGGGAAAGCAATTTTTATATTATCCATCGCAAGACTTTTTCTTTTTGGGATGTAATGAAATAATATACTGGCAATATGCTGACTTATTATAAGTTGATTTTTTAGAGTGAGTTTTCTTAAAACCATACTTAGAGCACTAAGAAAATTATATGTTATTTTATTAATTAAACTCAACTGATCTTTATTATCCTACTTTTAATTTATTTTAATACTATTAGACTAGTTCTATCATCTATGCCCAAATTTAAGCTTATGAAACAATTAATAATTTATTTTTACATCGCTTTCAATATTCTTTTGTCGAATACTGTTTATCATATTCCTATAGAAGGGACTATAGACTTAGGTTTGCCTCCATTTATTGAAAGATCTATCAAAGAAGCTGAGAATAATAATGCTTCATCAATTATTTTTGAAGTAAATACTTTTGGAGGCAGAGTAGATGCGGCCACTCAAATAAAAGATGCAATATTAGATTCAAAGGTGCGAACTGTGGCCTTTATTAATAAACGTGCAATTTCTGCTGGAGCACTTATTTCATTATCATGCGAAAAAATTTATATGACTGGTGGCGGTACTATTGGAGCGACAACTGCGGTTGATATGTCTGGTAATAAGGCGAGTGAAAAAGTGATTAGTTATATGAGAGAAGAGATGGCAGCAACAGCAGAAAAAAGAGGTAGAAATAAATATATAGCTCGAGGCATGGTGGATGAAGAATTAGAATTCCCTAATAAAATAAAAATAGAATATATCACAGCTGATAATGAAGTAGATACCATCAAAACTATGATCTATTATTTAGTTATAGATAATGATACAGTTTTTGTTGATGATATTGAGGGACGAAAACAGGGGAACTTAATTACATTAACAACGGAACAGGCTCTAAAATATGGCATTGCAGATAGATCTGCAGATACTTTTGATAGTGTTTTAGATTCTCTTGGATTTTCAAAAGCAACTATCTTAAAAACAAGTGAGAACTGGTCTGAAAACTTTGTTAGGTTTTTAACAAACCCTGTTGTTGCATCACTTCTAACAACATTTGGGTTTTTAGGAATATTATTTGAACTGCAAAGTCCTGGCTGGGGTATTCCAGGATCAATAGGGCTTATTTGTCTTATTTTATCGCTGAGCGCATCTTATATAGCTGAACTAGCTACTATGACTGATTTACTAGTGGTGCTTATTGGATTGCTCCTTATTGCACTTGAAGCAATAGTGATTCCTGGTTTTGGCATACCAGGTATTGCTGGTATTGCTTTTATCTTGTGGGGATTATATTTATTATTATTACCTGATGTACCTGTAAGTGAAGATATTCTTAGCCAAGCTTCAAATGGTCTTATGATTGGTATAATTGGCGGTATATTTGGTTTAGTACTTTTATTCAGAGCAATGACTAAAACAAAATTTTGGAGAGATTTGACATCTCCAGATGGCCAAAAAAAGGAAGATGGATATGTTGCTAGTTTTGGATGGGAAAAATTAGTTGGCAAAAATGCACTAACTGAAACTGATTTACATCCATCAGGTTGGATAATTGTGAATAATGAACGTATTTTTGCAGTAAGTGAAGGAAATTTCATTGATAAAAATGTAAATGTAATTATTTTAACAGTTGATGGAAATAGAGTTGTTGTCAGAAAAAAATAAATTTTTAAATATTAATTTTATAAGGAGTTTGATATGCCAGTAGTTCAAGGTGCTTTTTTTATTGTGTTAATTTTATTTTTAGTCCTGTTTTTTTACTTTGTTCCTCTTGGAATGTGGGTTCAGGCAGTTGTATCTCTTGGGTTAGGCAGGATTAGGATAGTTGATCTTATTAGAATGAGGCTTAGAAAAATTTCACCAAGATTAGTCGTTGATGGTGTAATTAATACTCATAAAGCAGGGCTAGATCATATATCAACTGATATGTTGGAGACGCACTATCTTGCAGGTGGGAATGTAGAAAATATAGTTTCTGCCCTTATTGCATCTGATAAAGCAAAAATACAATTACCATTTGAAATAGCAACGGCAATTGATTTAGCTGGAAGAGATGTCAAATCTGCTGTCGAGACAAGTGTTTATCCCAAAGTAATCAATGCACCTGTTGATGGATATTTATCTGCTGTTGCAAAAGATGGTATTGAACTAAAAGCCAGAGCCCGAGTGACTGTTCGTACAAATATACCTGGTCTTGTTGGGGGTGCCACTGATGATACTATTATTGCTAGAGTTGGAGAAGGTATAGTCAGTGCAATTGGATCAGCTCAAACATATTCGGATGTTCTTGAAAATCCAGATAGCATATCAAAATCTGTTTTAAATAAGGGTCTTGATTCAGGCACAGCATTTGAAATATTATCTATAGATATAGCTGATTTAGATGTTGGAAAAAATATAGGGGCTTCATTACAGGCTGATCAAGCTGAAGCAGATTTAAGAGTAGCTCAGGCTAAAGCGGAAACTAGAAGAGCAATGGCTGTTGCTGAAGAACAAGAGATGCAGGCTAGGGTTCAAGAGATGCAAGCAAAAGTAGTTGAAGCTGAGTCGGAAGTTCCAAAAGCAATGTCACAGGCATTTCGAGAGGGAAATATGGGAATATTTGATTATTATAATATGAATAATATTAAAGCTGATACAGGAATGAGAGATTCTATTTCTGATTCATCATCAAAGCAGTCAAAAGATATACATGATGATTCTGAGCATGATGGATAGTTAATAATAACGTAGATAAGAGATTTAATTATTATGGGTAATTGGCTATTTCTAATGCTTTTGTATGCTTTTTTTGGCTGGATGAAAAAGAAACAGCGGGACAAAGCTAGAGAAAAAATAGAAAACCAAGAAAGCTGGGATACTGGTGATTTAGTAGAGTTTGGTGAAGGCATATTAGATAGTATTTTTGATGGAGATAGCGATAAAGAGAAAGAAATCACAGATGAGCAAACTATTTTTGAAAAAGACGAAGATGATTTAAATATTATTGTTGAAGATGAAAAAAATGATTATGTGCCTGAACCAGTATTAGCTGAAGAAAAAGTTGAAATTCAAGATACAAAAATTAAAACCAGTTATATTCATAACTTCAAAAGAAACAAAATTAATGCATTAGATTTATTAATAGACCCAGAAAACCCCTTTAAAACTGCCATAATTTTGAAGGAAATATTTGATAAGCCTCGATCTTTGAGAAGAAAAATAAGGTAAGGCTAAAATATTGAATCAAATATTTTTTTGGATTCTTTTTCTAAACCTTTTAAGTCACTATTGTTTTGAATTGTAAAGTCAGCCATATGTTCCTTATCTTCATCTGACCACTGTAATGAGACGCGTTTCATAAAATCATCTCGACTTATATACCCACGAGACATCACTCTTTCAGTTCTGAACCTTAGTAAAGATGTAACAACAATTACATAATCCATATGAGTATCCGCACCTGATTCATAAATAAGTGCAGCATCAACAATAAAAGCTTTATATTTTTTATTTAATTTGACTTTTTCGAAAGTTTCATCAATTTTTTTAAAAACGAATGGATGAATAATAGAATTCAGTTGTAACTGATGAAATTCATCTTGGAAAGCTACACGTGCCAACTTTTTTTTATCTATGACATTTTCCGCATTAATTACATCGCTTCCAAATTCATTAATTATTTCTTGCTGAGCCTGTTCGTTTTTATCTATAATTATTTTTGCTTCTTTATCAGCATCGAAAATAAATGCACCCCAAGAGCTGAAAAATTTGCTTACTTCACTTTTCCCTGAACCGATTCCACCTGTTAGTCCAATTTTTAACATTTTATCTAATAGCTTCTAAAATTCTATGGGTTATTTCTTCAATCGTTCCTAGCCCATTAACTTTTTTTAAGATGCTTAATTTTTGATAGTATTCAATTATTGGAGCTGTTTGTTCCCAATAGACTTCTTGGCGCTTAGATATTATTTCTAAAATATCATCGCTTCTGCCAGATTTTTTACTTCGTTTAATTAGTCTTTTTATTACCTCATTACTATCTGCTGTAAGGCTAATAGCAAAATCAATAGACTGGTTTACTTTAATCAACAATTCTTTGAGGTGTTCCACTTGTTGTAAGTTCCTTGGGTAGCCATCTAATATATATCCATTACTACAATTGGATTGAATTATGTTTCTTTCGATGATTTTTATCAAAATATCATCAGGTACGAATAATCCATCATCAATATAATTTTTTGATATTATTCCTATATCTGAACCTATTTTTATTTCATTTCTAAGGATTTCCCCTGTTGAAAGGTGAGGTATTTTTAAAGTATCCTTCAGGATATTTGCTTGAGTACCTTTGCCAACACCTGGAGGTCCCATTATGATTAATCTAATAGACATTATTTATATCAAAATTCCTGCAATAGAAGCAGTAAGCCAAGAAGCCAATGCTCCTCCTATCATTGCTTTTATTATTAAATTTGAAAGATCACTTCGGCGATCGGGAGCCATTGAGCCAATACCACCTAATTGTATACCTATTGAACCAAAATTTGCAAACCCACATAAAGCATAACTCGCTATGATTGAAGATCGTTCTGATAGTGTATTGTTTTTAATAAAATTACTTAGATCTCCAAAAGCAATTAGTTCAGTCAATACTATTTTTTCTCCCATTAATGTTCCTACGATTTTTGCTTCTTCCCATGGTACACCCATAGACCAAGCAATTGGTTTAAATAAAACACCCAGAATTTCTTGTAATGAAGTATTTGCAAAACCTAAAATAAAATTAACCAATGCTACCATTGAAATAAAAGCAATTAACATTGCAGCAACATTAGCAGCTAGTTTTATCCCTTCAGTTGCACCGCGACCAATGGCATCCATTGCATTCGTATCTTTAGTTTTCATATTTATTGTATTAGAGGAAATTGTTTTTGGGGTTTCTGTTTCAGGATAAATTATTTTTGCTATCATTAATGCAGCCGGAGCAGACATAACAGATGCCGCCAATAAATGTCCTGCGATATTGGGAATATTATTAAGCCAGCTAACATAGAGAGCCATTACGCTTCCAGCAACTGTCGCGAAACCACCTACCATAACTGCCATTAACTCTGAGTTTGTCATAGAAGAAATAAATGGTCTGATTAATATGGGTGCCTCAGTTTGACCTACAAATATATTTGCAGAAACACTTAATGTTTCAGCGCCACTTGTTTTCATTGTCATTTCCATAATAAATGCAATTTTTTTTATTATAAACTGGATAATCCCAAAATAATATGTAACCGCAATAAGACTAGAAAAAAAGATAATTACAGGGAGAGCTCGGAATGCAAAATTAACTAATGCTACATGATATCCAATATCTGGGATAAAAGAGGTAAAAAGAAAATTGCTTCCTGCATCGGCAAAACTAATAAGCTTTACTATTATAATATTAAAATAAGAAAATAAGGATTTTCCTATAGGCGTTTTTAGTATGATAAATGCAAATGATATCTGAAGACCTAAGCCCCAAAAAATTATATTTTTATCGATTAAAGATCGATTATTGGATATTAGATATGCGATACCTAATAAAATGATAACTCCTAAAATTCCAGTGTATTGTTCCATCATTTATTTATTTGGAGGTTCAAAACATTTTCTACATCGTGCTTCATAAAATTCAGTTTCGCCAATCACAATTTGTTGAGTTTGTTCAGTTATTCTTTGGGTAAAAGATGCATCTAAGCCGCATTTTATGCAAATAGCTGTTAATTTATCCAAATAGTCAGCCTCACACATTATATCCGGCATTGGCCCAAAAGGCAATCCTCTGTAATCACTAACCAAGCCTGCGACAATAACTCGGGTTTTGTTATTTGCAAGGTTTTTACAATGTTCTATTAAATCATTTTCAAAAAATTGTGCTTCATCTATACCTACAACATCATATTTTTTACCGAGGTCAAATAGATCCTTTGTCTTTTTTATATTAATTGAATCCATACTATTCTTGTTGTGACTCACAATTTTATTATTGCTATAACGAGTATCTATTATTGGTTTGAACATTATTGTCGATAGTTTTGCTATTTTTGCTCGTCTAATTCTTCTTAAAAGTTCTTCAGTTTTTCCGCTAAACATTCCACCACAAATAACTTCAATCCATCCTGAATTTATAGGTTTTTGATGCATATTAATTTTTCTTTATTAAAGCGGTATTGATTGATTCAATAATTTGTTTTGTTGAATCCTTGATATTATGTTCGCCAGATATATTGATATCAGCAATAGCTCTTGATGGTTCTACAAATTTTTGGTGCATCGGATATACGGTATCTACATATTGTTTATGTACTGAAGTAGAACTTCTTCCACGTTCATTTATATCCCTTTCTAGGCGTCGGCTAAATCGGACTTTTTCTGAACAATGTATAAATACTTTTAATAACATTAAATCAGTGAGTTGTTTAAAGTGAAATACTAGAGTGCCTTCAATAAAGATAAGTTTTTTAGGATTTATAGATTCAAAATTAATATCTCTTGTATGAGTTTTATAATCATAATTTGGTTTATTTATAACCTCCCCATTTCTTAATGAGATTAGATTTTCATATAGCAATTCAATATCAATTGCATCAGGATGGTCATAGTTTATTTCTGTTCGTTGTTCATAGCTTAATACATTTTCGTCTTTAAAATAAGAATCTTGTCCAATTATAACTGATTCCTGCTCCCCATAATGATTAAATAATTTTGATACTATAGTAGTTTTTCCTGACGCTGTACCGCCAGAAAAACCAATAATATGATTATTGTTCATTACAATTTTGATTCATCAAATGGCTGTGGTATCAGTTCAGACATTTGACTAGTGCTAACTAAACCAATATCATTACAAATATAAACAGGGATATCACCACATAAGTCCCAAATAACCTGCCTACAAGCGCCACAAGGCATCCCAGCATTTTTTGTTGAAACAGCTAATGATTTAAATTTTTTAAATCCTTCTGATATTGCTTTAAACAGGGCTACTCTTTCTGCACAACAGGTTAGGCTATAACTACTGTTTTCTACATTGCAACCACCAATTATTTCCCCTGTATCAATTAATACAGCTGCGCCAACTTTATATCTCGAATATGGAGCAATAGCCATATCTCTCATTTTGATTGCTTTTTTTATAAGTTTATTTTTAGACATTCGACTATATTTTTTTATTCACAAGTAAATAAAATATCTTTTTCAGTTTTGTTTCCAACTTTATCAATTACAATTATATTTAATTGATGTTTGCCTGGTGATAATCCTCTATCAAAGACATAGGAAATTTGTTTTTTTACTGGTTGATATGCACAAAATAATATTTTCCCATCAAGTTCAACAGAAAAAGAGTTTTCTTTTGCTTCTATACCTGAAATAGTATCATCAACATCAATTAAGATTTTATTTATATCATTTCCTTTATAATACCCATTATTAGCAGGAAATGTTTTTAAAATTTTTGGAGAAACTAGATCTTGAATAATTGTAATAGCGTGAAGTTGATCCAATGAAGCGGTAAGAATATTTCTTTCAGGGTTATTTTTTGTCTGGACATATTCCCAATCTTCTGATTTATCATCATAATAGTATATTCCCATTTTTGTATGGCCAGAATATCTGTGATTATATCGTAATCCAACTAAAAATTCATCTTTTAAAACTCGGTCAAATGGTTGGAGTTGATAGACGGATGATAAATGATAACCATTTTTGACTGGTGCATGGTTATCAACCTTTTCAATCCAAATTGCAGTTGGTGAATATACTGTATTGGATAATGTTTGTATTGAACAATTTTTATCTCTTGAAAGGATAACAGTTTTTATTTTTGGCTCTGCCAAGCCTGGAATAAAATTAAATCTTGTTTCTCTAGCCAGATCTCCTTGCGTTAGAGATACATCTACATATTTTACATCATTTAGTATTTGGGGGGACAACATATCTGAAAGAAAAACGGTCGGTTGTATTTGTGTTACAGGATAAGATTTGAAAACATTATCATTAGATAATTTTAATTTTGCCTTTCCTGGTGCATACTGATCCATTTCTATTTGAAAAAATATTCCCCCTTCTGTATGCATTATATCAAGTTTTGGATTTACATCTAAAACAGTTTTTAAACTATTATAGTTTGACCAATGATAAGGAGTTGCAATTGCTCCTATTTGATTGATAGCTAAGATTTGAAGTATTCTATCCTTCGCTTCTTCAATCGGGAATGAAATATGTAAGTTCTTACCAACTTTTTGAGTGTGAATATTGTTTATTTTAGTATCTGGAAAACCGAACGGTGTAAAACTATAAGTAATAGCATCACGAATTGCTAGGCCTCGTCTAATTGGGCTCATTTCTAATGTAATTATTTTATCATTCCTAGAAACTTCTTTTACATTTATTGACATAGGAAAAGTGCCTAAAAATATTCCTCGTGCTAGGGCTTCATTACCTGTAGCATCGATTATTTTAATTTCAATTTTATGATAGCCTGGGGATAGGCTAAGGACTCCAGTTTCTTCCATCTCATGTACAGACATTTTTGGATGTTCAGGCAATCTATATAACTTTTGGTATTCACCAAGGTTTTGCTTTTTTAATTCATACTGGACAAGTGTTCTGACATTATTTGTTTGATCGTATGGTATTCTATTATAATTAAGACTAAATGCAGGTTTGTTATCTACAAATAATTCGGCTTTATGGAATTGATATTTATATTTTGAACCTTCCTTTTTATCAATGGCTTGTATCGCTAAACCAAAATCACCCATTACACTTATAGTATCTGCAAAAAGATATATTCCATTTTTATCTCGAAATAAAGGAATTGTTTGTACTAGCGGGCTTGAATTAATAAGGGCTCCTCTTGAAAGAGGGACCAAGGCTATTTTACTCATTACAGGGGTTATTTTATCTGATATTAAATAACCATTATTTAATGGGTCTAAAGCTGCATCTGATTTGTCACGGACTTCAAAATGTAGATTGGGTCCAAATGCGTAACCTGTTTCTCCAGTGTAACCAATCACTTCACCTTTTTTGACACGAAACTCATTTGAAGAAAAATTTGTACTAATACTATATTTTTTATTTTTGGCTTGTTGAAGTTTTACGACTCTTTCCATTATAGGGCTAAACTTTTCTAGGTGTGCATACACTATAGTTTTTCCGCTAATTGTTTTGTGATATATGGCTTTCCCATAGCCAGAATAATTGGTAACTATTCTAGAGATAAAACCATTTTCGACTGCATAGACCTTATGACCTACAGTTCCTTTTGTTCTTATATCTAAACCCATATGAAAGTGATCATCTCTATATTCACCAAAGTTTGATGAATATGCTTTACTAGCGTCAGTTGGCCAATGTGGTTCTTGAGCATGATAGATTGCTAAGAACATAAATAAGATGAAAATTTTCTTTAGATGCATGGAATAAACTATACTATCAATTTATTTAGATAAAAACGGTGAATTCAACCATAAATAGATATATTTATTTAGTTAGTTAGTTTGATTAAAATCATCTATACAATTTATTAATAATCAGGAGAATACAATGCAAAAGTTTAAAGTATTAATTTTATCTACATTTTTCATCTTGCCAAGTACAATGTTCGGAATTGTTGGTTTTGGTTTAAATGTAATTCAAGATGGTAGCAATAATAAAATTGGTACTGGACTATATGAAGAAGGTATTGGTGAATTAACTATGCAGATGGAAACCTTTGAACCAGAGAATTCGCCAGTAGGTTTAGGAGGATATATTTTTGTAGATCTTGCTGGTTGGGCTGCTGAGTATGAATACAATTTTGTTGGAGCAGAATACAAAATGAATTTTTCTAATTCATTAGTTACTTATGAAGGGACGTCTATGGGTTGGCTTAGATCATCAACCGCAATAACAATCAAAAAGAATGTTGCAGACTTTTCAGTACCTTTACTTGCAAAAACTGCTCTTTCTATTGGAGTTGGTACTACTAAGCATAAAATAACCCCAAAAGCTAGTCCTACAATGATAAAAGAGCTTACAGGGTCTGAAGATATTATAAATGATGCATATTTTTCTGAAGATGCTCTCATCGATTATTTAAAAAATAATTTAATTGAAGTAAGTGGTTTACATGCTCAACTTGGACTGAGGTTCAAAATACTTGTTTTAGATTCTCATTTAAACCTGCGTTATAATATTGCTGAAAATGTATATAATGATTCAGCAGGTTATGCAGAGATCCAGTTTAAGCTTGGGATGGGTTTTTAATCTGTAGGTAGATTTTCGTCAAGAAAAAGAGACTTATTCATAGAAGCGAAAAAACGTTTAAAAAATTCAGGTTCGTGAATTCCACCTGACTCTAAGATTTTTCCATCTTGTTCTAATTCTCCACTAGCACTTACTCGAACAGTCGTATTTTCTGATCCTGAATCATCAATGTTTATTGTTACTTTGTAACGGTAAATACGAGGTCCTTTTGGGGTGTCATCTTGATAATAATTATTAACTGTTTTATGTGTTGTATTTGAAGATCCTCTATTTCTTTTCCAGCCAGATGATGAGCTAGAACTAGAACTTTTATTATCATCATCATCATCATCATCTCCACCAAAAATAGCTCCAAGTAGGATAACAGCAAAAACTGTTACAAAAGCAATACCTAATATTTTTACACATGTTTGTGTCTGTTCTGCTTTTACGGCTTCTTCATTGTCTGAGTTTGTTTGTATATCTACAATCTCATCTGTAGAAACTTCTGCTTTTTTTTCTTCTGTCGTTCTACTAGCAGTTATAAGTCCAACATCTGAGTTTAAGACGTCAATGGTATAGTCTAAATCTTGTAGTGCATTTATAGATGCTTTTAAAGTTGTTTTTACATCTGTAGGAAAACCCCTAGTTTGAAGAGTCCTTGAAACAGCAGTAGAAGGTTTATTTTGCGCAAAGACAAGTGTTGAAATAGATAAGTAAAATAAAAGAGAAAAAAGACGGATTTTCCCACTTATAGTTTTAGGACGGATTAATCGTCGCATATGTTAGTATTTTAAACTTTGATAAGTAAAATCGGAAACAGTACTATTGCTATCAAAGTTAATGATAACAGTTAGTGATTTTGATTCAGTATTTCTATCAGAGCTAGATTGTGCTGAGTTTGTTGTTCCTCCAAATAAAAACGCCCAGAAACCTTGATTTAATTGTGCTTGACCATATGTAGCAGCAGCCTGATTTGAAGACGACTGGCTACTTCCTACTTTATCATAGGTCCAGACTTCATTTCCTTGCGAGTTTTTTGTTACAATATTTGGTGATCCAAGTACTTCAAGTACTTCTGTTTGATTCATTCCTTTTTTAATCCTGCTCTGTACGGTTCCAAGAGTAAGTTTATCTTCTTTTTCCACAGGGACTTCAATGATAATTGGATCAGGTGGTGCACAGTTAATTACGATAAAACCAATGATTAAAATTGATAATATTTTTTTCATGATATGATAAACCCGCTTTAATACGTTTAAACTATATCATTTGTTGATTTGTTCCAAAAACAATTAATCATTTTATTATAGTTCATTGGTTAAACAATGTATAGATCCGCCACTAAGTTGAAATTGAGATACTGGACTAATTTCCAATTTTATATCCATATTATTTAGTTCTTTAATTAATGCTGAGTTTGAAAAGCTACTTGAACTAACTAAGAGCCCTGGAGCTGATAAGTTATTTACTGCTAGTGAACCAATATTTTTATTTAATCCAATTGCATCGTGAGAAGGTATATTAAATATTTTTTTATGTGTTTCATTTGCAAATTTATTTAAGAGACTAAATGATTTTTTAGATATTAATTCTTTACACACAATGACTGCACATAAGTTTCCATTTTTATCAAGAACTGTAGTAAAGACGGTATCTAAATGAAATGCTTTAGTTTCAATGATTATTAGTTCATCTACATTTAGAAAAGATGCAACTTCTTCGGCGCCTTTGATAGAATTGCGATTAGTCCCACTAAAGAGTAATCTATCCTTTGGACAATAATAAAATTCTCCTCCTTCCGCAAATACATTATTATTATTTGGAAGTTCACTTATTTTATAATCCAAATTTTCAAGATAATCAGCGATTATTTTTGATTCAGACTCTCTGTTTTTTTGTGAAAACCTTAATAGTAACACCTTGCCATTTAAATCACTAATAAACGCATCTCTAATAAAAACAAAATCATGACCAAATTTTGTGTTTTCAAGCTTTCTTGGAAATGGAAATTCTACTACATCGATCTTATTGTTTTTCATAGTGTTAATGAGATTTAATCTTTCTTTGATAAGCAATTCTTGATCAGGGATTATTCCATCTTTCATGACTGGATTATCTTTATAGCCAATAATTCCATTTTTCCACCATTGATTATTGGGTAATCTGCTGATTGCAATCTTCATTATATAATGTTTCTATTTCTTTTGAAGATAATAATTTATCTATTCTTTTTTTAAGTTCATTTCTTGCAATTCGGTAGGGGTGTAGATCTTCTTGATTATTGCCCCACCCGTGAAAAGGATCTTTAATGCTCCAATGAAGTCTAATTTTTCCACCAGGGAAGTTAGGGCAAGATTGATTTGCATTATCGCAGACTGTGATTATTATATCAATATTTTTATCAATATAACTATTTATGCTTTCAGACTTATAATGGCTGATATCAATCCCCCATTCTTGCATTACAGAGACTGATGCTGGATGGAGACGAGAAGGATGAGAGCCAGCACTGAAAACATCAAATGTATGGTAAGTCTCATTTTTTAATATTCCTTCAGCCATTTGTGACCGACAGCTATTACCGGTGCAGATAAAAATAATTTTATGTTTCATAAATTATTTGATTTAGTCACAAACAAAATAAGCAGACGTTCCAGATTCTTTGTCTAGTGTATAGATTATATCTATAAGATCTATTTTTGAATCAGAGTTTATATCAATAGTAGTATCATAATTATTGTATGCAATTATATGATTAATTAGTTGATCTGATGTGACATTTTCATAACAGTTAAAATACCATATTCTTCTTACTAGAGTTGAATCAGTAACAAAAGGATTAGCAATATCATCCTGATAATTTGCAATAGAAGATGTTCTTGCTAGTTCGGCTTCATCAGCTGGATCATGCTTATGCCATAAAAATAAAAAATCTTTTTGTTGTTCAAAAAAATTATGATCAGCATCATTATTATAGATTGTATAAAAATAAAACATGCTCCTGGCTATGTTCCCTTTTACATCCTCCCTTGGTTCAAATTTACTATTGTCATTATCTACTTCAGAAAATTCATCAATATATTGACTAGGTATACTCGTTTCATAATAATCAAAACGCCACCATTTATCTGTATCATTATCATCAA